>CADCTO010000359.1 GCA_902805585.1 uncultured Armatimonadota bacterium
CGGCCCATCGCCGCGTACCAGGTGTTGACGTTGGCGGTCAGCGCCCCGTGGGTGTAGAAGATGTGCAGGCAGGACAGCCACGACCCGATCAGGGCGGTGATGGTCGCGAGCCCGAGCGCCAGCGACAGCCCGCGCAGGTTCACGCCGCTGGAGCGGGCGATCTTGATGCCGTCCATCTGGTTCGGCATCATGTGGCTGCGGTAGTCCATCTCGAACCACTCGAACCGGGCGAGCGCGGTCAGGTCCTGCGGGCGGTAGCGGCCCTGCCCGCCGATGTCCAGCAGGATGCCGTGCGGGTTGAACAGCGCGGCCATCACCCACGGCAGTCCGGCCTCGGCGCGGATGCGCGTGTAGGTGACCAGGAACAGCGCGTACAGCACGAAGAACAGCACGCTGACGTGCCAGGCCAGCCCCATCAGGGTCGCGAAGGCGACGAGAAAGACGCTGGCGGCGATCCCGCCCCAGACCGCCGCGCGGTACGACATCGGCTCGTCGCCGTCGTCCACCGCGGGCGCCTCCCCGCGGCCCGAAAAGGCGTGCCGGAACGCGAGCGACAGGTGCCGCCGCGCCGCGTAAAGGGACAGCAGCGCGACGGCCAGAAAGGCGCCCGTGCCTTGCTCCAGCAGATACGGCATCCGCGAGGCGGCGAGCGACGCGCCCGGGTCGTTCAAGCCCCAGGCCGTGCTCGCGACGCGCTCCGCTTTACCGACCAGGTAGAAGAACCAGCAGGAGAAGCTGAGCTCCGCCGGGAGCAGGAACGACAGCCCGATGGCAAGCGGGTAGAAGGCCAGGGGGAAGTAGCCGACGGCGTTCCAGGGGTGCTCGGTGATGTACGTCTGAAGGTTCAACACGTCGTCGGGCTTCAGGCGCACGTACGGCACGTTGGGCGAGAACGTGCCGTTGATCGAGTTCAGCGACTCCAGCACGGCCGGGATCGCGATCCCCGCCCAGAGCACGCGGCTGCGCCAGAACGGGACGTCCGGCCGGGTGATCTCCAGCGGGATCTGGGCGATGGGGAAGGGCAGCTTCTCGCCGTCCATCCACGGGCGGCGCAGGAGGGTGTTCAGGCAGTAGCCCCAGAACAGCATCGCCAGCAGGAAGCCGGACCAGGACAGGATCGGCAGCGCCCAGGCGCGCAGGTGGGCGGGCCGCCAGAAGCCGCTCTGGCCCTCGTAGAACGCCCGCACGGCCTCGGGGTCGGAGACCGTCGCCCACGGTTTGAGCAGGGGCACCCACTCCTCCCATCCGCTCGCCGCGCCGAAGTGCTGCGCGGCCGGGATGTTCGCGGCGAGGAACGGGATGAAGCCGCCCCCGGCCAGCCCGGCCGTCGAGGCGAGCATGGCGTAGATCGTGAGCAGCTCGCCCCGGCTCAGGGCCCAGCGCGGCGCGAAGCGACGCACGACAGCGTTGCCCGTCAGCAGCACGATCAGGGGGAACAGCGCGGCGGCCATGAGCGACATCATCACGAGGTCGGTCGAGTTGGCCCGGATCTGGGTGTACGCTACCCAGTAGCAGATGCACGGGGCGAGGATCGTGCCCAAGACCAGCGCGCGCCGCGTGACCGCCTGCGCCGGTTCCTCGCGCGCCGTTCCTGTGGGCGCGTGCGCCGGGTCAGGTGCCGCAGCGGTTGCCATCGGGAGCGGTTCCGGCGCTTACCGCCCTGCCAGGCCGGTGAGCGAGATGCCCTTGATGATGTGCCGTTGGAACAGCAGGAACGCGATGGTCACGGGGATAGCCGCGAGCGTCGCGGCGGCCATCATCGGGCCGTACTGGATGTTGTAGCGCCCCTGGAAGATCGTGATGCCGATGGGCAGCGTCCGCATGAGCAGGCTGTCCGTGAAGATCAGCGGCCCCTCGAACGCGTTCCACGACCCCATGAACGTGAAGATGCCGAGCGCGGCCAGGGCGGGCTTGGAAAGGGGCAGCACGACGTGGCGCAGGATGCCCAGCGGGCCGCACCCGTCGATGCGCGCGGCCTCCTCCAGCTCGTACGGGATGCCCACGAAGAACTGGCGCAGGAGGAACACGCCAAAGGTCGCCGCCCCGGCCGGGACGATCAGGGCGGCGTACGTGTCGAACCACCCCAGCCCGCGGACGAGCAGGTACGACGGGATCAGCAGCACCTGACCCGGGACGAGCATGGTCGCGAGCAGCACGCCGAACACGCGGTCCCGCCCGCTCCAGCGCAGGCGGGCGTAGGCGAAGGCGGCGAGCGTGTCCACCGTCAGCACGAGGGCCGTCACGGCGAGCGAGATGAAGACGCTGTTGCCGGTCCAGCGCCAGACCGGGAACTCCTCCACCTTGCCCAGCACCCCGGTGAAGTTTTCCGTGGTAACGGGGCGGGGGAGCCACTGGAGGGCGCCCAGTCCCTCGATGATGTCCTCGGGCGACTTGAAGGCCGTCACCAGCATCCAGAGCAGCGGCGCCAGGAAGAGAAAGGCGGCGACGGCGAGCGGCACGTGCAGCCAGGGCTGGCCGTTGCGCAGAAGGCGTCGGATCATCGGGGCGTGTAGTCCTCCCGTTTGGAGAAGAGCCGAAACTGCACGGCGGTCAGCACGAGCACGATCGCGAACAGCAGGTAGGCGATGGCCGCGCCGTAGCCGATCTCGTACTGGTTGAAGCCCTGGAGGTACATGTACAAAGCCAGCGTCAGCCCCGAGCGCGCCGGCCCCGACCCGGGCGCGAACAGGACGTAGGACTGGCCGAAGATCTGGAACGACCCGAGCACCGAGATGACCAGGCAGAACAGCACGGTCGGGCGCAGCAGCGGCCAGGTGATCGCGCGGAACTGCTGCCAGCCGTTCGCGCCGTCGATGCGGGCGGCCTCGTAATAGTCGTCGGGGATGGCGCCGAGTCCGGCCAGATAGAGCACCATGTTCCCGCCGGCTCCCCACCAGATGGACATCAGCGCGATGGAGGGCATCACCCACGACGGGTTGGCGAGCCAGGGGATCGGCTCGAAGCCGGCGAGCGGGAGCCCCAGCCCGCGCAGACCGTCCACGGCGGCCTTGAGGTACAGGTTCAGCAGGCCGACCTGCGTGTTATACAGCCAGCGCCACAGCACCGCGACCACGGCGATGGAGATGACGACGGGCAGGTAGTAGGAGACCTTATAGATAGTCGAGAACCGCTTGACGTTCGCCAGCCCCAGCGCGAGCAGGAGCGACACCAGGTTCCCCAGCGGGACGACCAGCACGACGAAGTAGAGCGTGTTCCGCAGCGCGAGCCAGAAGATGTCGTCGGCGAGAGCGGCCTGGTAATTGGCGAACCCGACGAACGGCTGTATCTTCGTCAAAATGTGCCAGCGGTGCAGCGAGATGTAGAAGCCGTAGACGACCGGCACGAGCAGGAACACGGTGAAAAGGATGAGGTGCGGCAGCGCGAACAGCCAGCCGGTCAGGTTGTCGTTCCAAGGCCCCCTAACCCCCCTCCCCCCTTCCCGCCGCGGGAAGGGGGTGCCTGAGGCAGGAACGAGTGCTGCTTCGCGCCGACCGGTAGCTGAATCGGTGGCAGGCACCCCGTTCCCGCCGCGGGAAGGGGGGAGGGGGGTTAGGGGGTTCTCCTTCATGGCCGTGACAGCAACTGGTTGATGCGGCGGCTCGCGTCGCGCATCGCGTTCTCGGGCGTGTCCAGGTCGAGCAGCACGGCTTCGACGGCCGGGTCGGCGAACTGGAACAGCGAGTTGGACCGCGGGGTCAGCGGCTCGTACTGGACCCAGTCGACCTGGGTCCCGAACTGGTACGGGACGGTCAGCCGGGCGAACGCCGGCGACTGGCGGATCGAGACGCGCGTCGGCACCTGGCCGCCCGCCGCCCACGTGAGGCTGTGGTCGGACAGGTAGCGCATCAGGCGCCACGCCGCCTCCGACTGGCGCGGCGCGATCCCTTTCGGCTGGCACAGCAGGTGCGACCCGCCCCACACGGCCCGTTTGGGGCCGAACTGCGGCGCGGGCGCCCCCGCGTAGGGCAGCCCCTTCTGTTCCTCAAGCGACGCGAGCATGTAGATGCCTTCCAGCGCCATCCCCACCTTTCCCTGCCGGAACGCCAGCCAGGCGTCTACGCCCTCCGGCTTCGGCGCGACCTTGTACTTGTAGATGAGGTCGCGCATCCGCTGCGCGGCGGCCAGGCTTTCGGGAGAATCCATCGCCGAACGCTTCCCGTCGGGCGTCACCAGCGAGCCGCCGAACTGGTACAGGAACGTCAGGTAGTTGGTCCGCTGGAACGTGAAGACGAACCCCCACTGGTCGGTCCGCCCGTCGCCGTCCGTGTCTTTGGTGATCTTTTGGGCGGCTTCCAGAAACTGCTCCCAGGTCTTGGGAGGCGCGGCTTTGCCATCCGGCCCGACGATTCCCGCCTCCTCGAAAAGCCTGGTGTTGTAGTACAGGCCGATGGGGTGGACGTCGAGCGGCAGGGCGAGCTTCCTGCCCTGGTAGAAGCTCGCTTTCCACGGGACGGGCGCGAAATCGTCCGCTTCGACCGGCGGCTCCGAGGACGCGTACAGGGAGTCCAGGGGCTGGAGCGTGTCGAACGAGGCGAACTCCGGCAGGCGGGCGGCGTGGACGACGAACAGGTCCGGGGCGCCCCCGTAGGCCAGCGCGAGCGTCACCTTGTCGTAGTACGTGCCCCAGGGGATGATCTGCATCTCCACGGCCACGTCCGGGTTCTCCTTCTGGAACTGCCGGACCAGCGCCTCCATCGTCTTGCCGTCCGGTCCCGTGAACCCGTTCCAGAAGCGGATGACCGTGCGCTGCCCCGTGGTGCCGTTGGGGCCGGCGTCGCCGCCGCGCCGCGCGGTCGGGCAGCCGGCTGCGAGAACTAGCAGCAGGGCCACCAGGGCGAGCCCAAGGCGCGGCCGGAAAGGCCTTCCGGGCGTGGTCGGGCGTTGCCGGCGCCACCGGAGCACGGCAGACGCTGGGATGAAGGGAAGGAACGACATGGTTCGCTGACCGTATTGTTCGCGGGCGGACGTGCTCATTCCTGCCCAATGGTCCTGCCTCATCCCGTACGGGATGGCCGCGGCGTTGCCGAATCCTCGTGGTGGCATTCGCACCGGCGATGTCGTAGAATAGGGCATGAACCTGGACGACGATCTGTACGCGGTCGCCACGCGCGCCGCGGGTCCCGCCGGCGAGCTGCCGCTGACGGCGGAGATGCTGGTGACGCGGGCCAGCGGCGACGTGTTCGGGCTGAGCCAGAACGCGGGCATGGGCTGGGACCCGGCCCGCCTGGACCGCCGCGAGTTCCTGATCCTGAGCACCCAGGGCGGCATCCGTGGCGCGGACGGCGCGCCCATCGCCCTGGGCTACCATACGGGGCACTGGGAGGTCGGGCTGCTGATGCAGGCGGCGGCCGAGGAGATCGCCGCCCTCGGCGCCATCCCCTTCGCCGGCTACTGCTCCGACCCCTGCGACGGCCGCACGCAGGGCACGCGGGGCATGATGGACAGTTTGCCCTACCGCAACGACGCCGCCCTGGTCTTCCGCCGCCTGATCCGCTCGCTGCCCAACCGCAAGGGCGTGCTCGGCGTCGCCACCTGCGACAAGGGGCTCCCGGCGATGCTGATCGCGCTCGCCTCGATGCGCGACCTGCCCTGCGTGCTCGTGCCCGGCGGCGTGACGCTTCCCCCGGAACACGGCGAGGACGCCGGCAAGATCCAGACCGTGGGGACCCGCTTCGCCCACGGCCTCATCACGCTCAAGGAGGCGGCGGAACTCGGCTGCCGGGCGTGCGCCACCCCCGGCGGCGGCTGCCAGTTTTTCGGTACCGCGGCCACGGCGCAGGCGGTCGCCGAAGGGTTCGGACTGGCGCTGCCCCACGCCGCGCTCGCCCCCTCCGGCCAGCCGATCTGGCTCGACATGGCGCGCGGCTCCGCCCGCGCGTTAGCGGCCCTGGAGGAGCGGGGCATCCGCACCGGCGACATCCTGACCGACGAGGCCATCGAGAACGGGATGGCCGTGCATGCCGCCTGCGGCGGCTCCACCAACCTGCTGCTGCATATCCCCGCGGTCGCGCATGCGGCGGGGCTCCGCCGCCCGGTCGTCGGGGACTGGAGCCGCATCAACCGCGCCGTCCCGCGCCTCGTCGACGTGCTGCCCAACGGCCCGACGGACCACCCCACTGTCCGCTTCTTCCTGGCGGGCGGCGTGCCCGAGGTCATGCTCCACCTGCGGCGGCTGGGCCTCCTCCACGAAGGCTGCCTGACCGTTTCGGGCCGGACGGTGGGGGAGAACCTCGACGCGTGGGAGGTGTCGGAGCGCCGGGCGCGGCTGCGGCAGCGGCTGCGCGACATGGACGGGATCGACCCCGACGACGTGGTCCTATCGCCGGAGCGCGCCCGGGAGCGCGGACTGACCAGCACTGTCTGCTTCCCCGTCGGCAACCTCGCGCCCGAGGGCTCGGTCATCAAGAGCACGTCCATAGACCCGTCCGTCGTGGACGCCGATGGCGTGTACCGTAAGCTCGGCCCCGCCC
>CADCTO010000360.1 GCA_902805585.1 uncultured Armatimonadota bacterium
CCTGCTTGCCGTCTCGCTGCTCGTGTTCCTGCTGGTCGTCTACGCGGTTCTCCGCGTCCGGCGCCGGGGCACCCTGGTCGGCGCCGCTTCGGGGGCAGACGAGGACGTGCCGCGCCTCCAGACCCAGCAGCGCGTGACCGGCACCGTGCGGCGGCGGCGTTTTGACCCGGCTCAGGAGGCGTGGCTCGTGACGGCCGACGTGGGCGTGATGCGGCTCACGTTCCGCGCCACGGACTACGCCCTAAGCGATGCGCGTTACCGCGGCCTTCTGGGCAAGCCCGCGGACATCGCGCTGTTCGCGCTGGCGACGCTGGAGCGCGGCGGCGCGGAAGCCATGCGTCACCAGATCAAGGACGCAGACAAGATCGACCTGCGGCCCGACCTGGTGACGCTGACCCCGGCGGGCCAGTTCGCCAACGACTACGCCGTGATCGGCCGGGTGCTGGACAGCCGCGAGGACACCTGGGACGACCTGCCGCTCGTGGTATACCGCACGCAGGTGGTCCGGAGCGACGACCGTACGCTGGTGCTGGACCTCGCCGTCCAGCAGAGCGGCGGCGCGGCGCGTTTCGCCCCGCAGACCATGGTCCACGGCTCGGCCCGGCTGTTCGGCTACCTCAACGATCCCGGAGAAACCGCATGACACACGAGAACCCTTTCGCCCCCGGCACGACGCTGCACGAGATCGCCGGGCCGCTGCTCGGCCGCGGGGATGCTCCCGCCGAGACGTCGCCTGCGCCCCTCCCCCTCGTGCCGAAAAAGGCCTGGAGCGAGGAGGCGGCCGCGCGGCTTTCGGCCCTGACGGACGCCGACGCCGGCGTCAACGTCCGGGCGGGGCTGCACCTGTTGAACGACGACCTGGAGGCCGCGCACGATCTGGTGCAGCCGCGCGAGCGGGACGTGACCTCGTCCTACTGGCACTATTTCGTCCACCTGCGCGAGGGCGACTGGGAGAACGCCAAGTACTGGCTGCGGCGCTCGCTCGACCACCCCCTGCACGAGACCGCGCGCCAGGAACTGATCGCGTCCGGGGTCGTCGACATAAGCCGTGAGAAGTACGCGCGGGCGCGCTCGCTGGAAGTGGATTTCGTCCGCGACCGTCACACCGGACGCGGCGGCGCGGCGGCGGGCACGCGGCCGAACATCGACCCGGCCCCCCTCCAGTTCGCCGAGATGCGCCGCCTGCTGGCCTGGTGCGTCCAGAACAAGGCGTAAGCAGCAAGCGCGCCGCCCTGTCCGCCGGGGCCCGCCGAAAATCCGCGATCTGAATCTAGCCGGGTGTGGGCCGCTGCGAACTCAGCCAGCGCACCGTACACCCGGCGACGGCCGCCAGCGCGAGCGCCCCCGCCGCTAACTTCCCGACCGGCACGGCGTGCGTGCGTTCGTGCGCCGTCAGGCCCGGGCTGAAGTGCTCCACGATCGCCTTGTTGAACTGGAGCAGGTCGTGCGGGTCGCGGCTGGTGACCCAGTTGCCGTCCGTCACGACGGCTTTGTCGGTCCAGATGCCGCCCGCGTTGTTGATGTCGTCCTTGATCCCGTTCCACGACGCCAGCCGCCGCCCCTGCACCAGCCCCGCCGAGACCAGCACCCACGGCCCGTGGCAGAGGGAGGCGATGGGCTTGCCCGCCTGGTCGAACCTGCGCACGAACTCCAGCACCTGCTCGCTCTGGCGCAGGAAATCCGGGTTGACGAAGCCGCCGGGGATCAGCAAGGCGTCG
>CADCTO010000361.1 GCA_902805585.1 uncultured Armatimonadota bacterium
GCGGGGCGCGGAGGGGGTAACAGGGCGCTTCATAAAAAGTTCTTTCTAACCCCAGGCGGAGACGGCGGCGGGCGGGACGGGCGGCGGCGCCCAGTGTACTCAGCGGACGCGGTCCACGGACTGCACGTCTATGACGTAGTTCGACGCGGGGGTGTTCCGTTCTCCCGTCAACCCTGCGGGGTTTTCTATGTGCGCGAAGACGGAGCAGAAGTCTCAAAAAGCTATCGCCCCGCCAGCCTGCCGGCTCCGTCACCGCGAGGCGCACCGGAGCCGACCGGGGAAGTGGCCGCAACCAGGTCGGGCGGCGCGCCCGCGTCGGGTGCCAGGGCCGGCTCGGACCAATCCCACGTGCGGATGCAGACGACGCCCAGGAGCGGCGTCAACAGCACGGCGGTGCTCCCGCATAGCGCACCGGCATGGACGGCCCGGCCGATGGCGGACGCGCCCCGCTCCGCGGTGGAAACGGCGGCGACCGCCTCCACCTTCACCCGGTACTCCGGCGTGAGGCCGCGGACAGGTGCGCCGCTGCCGACGCCATCATTGCAGCAGGTTTCGGTAACGGCGATGTCCTCCGCGCCCGCCGCGCCCAGGAGACGGACGGCGACATCCAGATGGCGGGGGTGCGTGACGAGTTCGATTTTGACCACGGGTCTTCTCCTTCCGGGCACCGCTTCGTCCTGCTGCGCGCCCCGTTTCGGGCGTCGCCTCGATTGCCTGCGCTCCGGCGTCGCGCGGTGCATCATCCGTTCCGCCGACGGGTAAGACAGGGCGAGGAACCGACCATGAGCCGGAAAGACGACAGCCCGAAAAAGCCCAAGCGTATTCGCCACGAGGTGCGCCTCGTGGTGCCGTTCGAGGTGAAAGCCCGGTCGGAGGCGGATGCCGCCTTCACGGCCATGCAGTGGCTGCTGGAATTGCTGGCCAGCGCCAAGGAGCCGGAGGAGATCACGGTCTATCCGCCCGAGCCGTACCGCCTCGACACCGACGCCGACCCCGCGGACGGCGATCCCGGCGAGGCCTCCAGCCCGGAGGAGAGGATTTCAAGCATCGTCGAAGCCACTTGAGCCATCGCACCACGGACTGCCGCGGCGACCGACCAGGAGCGCGAGGGGGCGGGAAGCTTGACTTCCCGCCCCCTCGCGGCCGCACGCCCGGTGGCTATAAGGCCCAGAGCAGCGCGGTCCGCGCGCCGACCGCGGTGTCCGGGTTGTCGCTGAACACGCCGTCCACGCCCAGCCGATAGAGCAGCTCGTACTCCGCCTCGACGCGCCCCCGCAGGGCCGGGAAGGCGGGATGGGCCAGCTCGCCGGCCCGGAAATCGGCCGGGAGGTTGAAGTTCTCGTTGCGCAGCGTCCACGCGTGCACGACCAGCCCCGCCCGGTGGTCGTCGGGGATCAGGCTCGTGGGCCGGAGCAGGCGGTTCTGCGCGTCGCGGGGGAGGATCAGGTTCTTGTTGACGCCGACGCCGTCCGCGTACCGCTTGATCTCCTTCAGCCCGGCCGGGGTCGCCAGGTCCGCGTAGGTGCGCGGGTCGCCGGCGGCCGCGAAGTCGTACGGCCTGCCGGTGTCGTTGAGCAGCTGGGCCAGCCGCAGCCGGGTCCGCCTGTGCAGGTCTTTGAGGTTGCCCACCTCGAACGACTGGATGAAGACCGGGTCCGTCTTTTTGGTGTAGCCGTTGGCGTGGAGGAGCCCCTGGTGCGTCTCCTCCACGGACAG
>CADCTO010000362.1 GCA_902805585.1 uncultured Armatimonadota bacterium
TCTTCCCCCTGCTGTTCGGGCCGAGCCCGTGGTCACACGGCTTCAACAGTGGGCTGGGCATGAACCTGCGCCGCTACGTGCACGCGCTGTCGCGCCGCGACACGCTGGCGGCGGCCTTCGAGTCCTTCCTCCTGCCGTACGACGCGTTCCTGTGCCCCGTGGCCGCCGTGCCCGCGTTCCCGCATCGTAACAAGGGCAAGCCCGTAGAGGTGGACGGCCAGAAAACGGCGTACGCGATGGCGGCGGGCGCCTGGGCGACGCTGTTCAACCTGACCGAAGGGCCCGTCGTGGTGCTGCCGGCGGCCCGGTCGCCCGGGGGGTTGCCCATCGGTGTGCAGGTCGTCGGGAAGCGCTGGCGGGATGCGGAGCTACTCCAGGTCGCCGAGCAGGTAAGTGCGGTGACGGGCGGCTTCGAGCCGCCGCCCTGCTTGTAAGGTCTACAAGCCGAGCGCTTCCGCCTCCGCCTGCAGGTCGGCCAAAACGTTTGCGATGTGCGTATCCAGGTCCACGCCCAGTTCCGCCGCGCCCTGCATGATGTCCTCACGCGACACGGAGCGGGCGAACGCCTTGTCCTTGAGCTTCTTCTTGACGGAAGAAACCTCCACCTCGGCCAGCGACCGGCTCGGACGGACATAGGCGACGGCGGTCAGGAAGCCGGAAAGCTCGTCCACGGCGAAGAGGGTTCTGGCGAGCGGCGTCTCGCGAAGCACCCCCGTGTATGTGGCGTGGCCGAGGATGGCGGTCACCATCTCCTCCGGGTAGCCCTCCCGCCGCAGCACCTCGGCGCCTTTGGTCGGGTGGTCCGGCGGGTCCGGGTAGCGCTCGTAGTCGAAGTCGTGCAGCAGGCCGGTCAGCCCGTACAGGTGCTCGTCCGCGCCCGTGCGGCGGGCCGCGCCGCGCATCGCCGCCTCGACGGCCAGGGCGTGCTTGCGCAGCGACTCGGACTGCGTCCACTCGGTCAGCAGCCGCCACGCCTCCTCGCGGGTCTTCATCAGGATCGTCTCGCTCATGCCCCTATTGTACCGGCTGCATCGGCAGGTATCCCGGGCCGACGCGCCGAATGTGGCTGCATCCCAACCCGCACCCGGGAGATGCGAATACCGCCGTGTCCCTGCGCCTTTCCGCCGCCGCCACCCGCACCTACGATCTGCTCAAGCAGCGCCCCGGCGCCCGCCCGCGCCGCTCGGACGCGCGCGATCCCGAGGCGCTCGCCGCGGTCACGCGCCGCTTGCAAGACCTGATCGCCGCCTACAAAGTCGGCGGCCACGACGAGCGCGGTGCGACCTACGTGTTCTGGACCGAGGTTCAGGAACAGGTCAATTCGGGCCAGTTCGATGACATATTGGACCGACTTTAAGGCACCTGTGCGCGAACGTCCCCGGCGTGGCCGCCCGTCCCCGGCGTGGCCGCCCGTCCCCGGCGTGGTCCTGCGGGCTGGTACTCCCGTAGCCCGTGGCGTACCTGCCGTGGCGAACCCGGGAAGCCGGCTCTCGTGCCCCCGGTCCGTGCCGGGAAGGGTGGAGCGACGCGGGCCGCGCGGTGCGAGCACCGGTCGATGCGGGTAAGAACGGGTCGGGCGGCAAGACGGCCCCGACAGGAGAATCCGGTATGACCACCGCTGACGTGTCCGCGCACTCTACGCCGCCGCCGGAGAAAGAGCCCCCCGCCGAGTACAACTACGAGCGCTTCCGCACCAAACACCTGCTGCAGGAC
>CADCTO010000363.1 GCA_902805585.1 uncultured Armatimonadota bacterium
GGGGGCCGGGGGGTGGGTCAGCCGCAGTCGATCCTTGCCCCAGGCACCCCTCTCCCCCCGGCGGCAGCCGGGAGCAGGGGAGAGGGGCAGGGGGTGAGGGCGGCCTACAGCAGTGACCGCAGCGCCACCTCGATCTCCGGGTGCTCGAACCGGTAGCCCAGGTCCTGCGCGAGGGCGGGGAGGGCGCGCTGGCCGGTGAGCAGTGCGCCGGCCACCTCGCCCGCGAGCAGTCGGACGGCGAAGGCGGGGATGGGGAAGACGGCGGGGCGGCGCAGGACCCGGCCCAGCGCCCGTGTGAAGGCGGCGTTGGTGACGGGCTGGGGCGCTACCACGTTCAGGGCTCCCCGGACCACGGGGTTCTCGGCGGCCCACCGGAGCAGGGCTGTCACGTCGTCTAGGTGGACCCAGGGCATCCATTGCCGGCCGCCCCCGAGCGGGCCGCCGAGGCCCAGCTTCCACGGGGAGACGGGCACGGGCAGCGGGTACAGGATCTGCCGGAGGGGGCCGCCGTCGCCCAGCACGATGCCGATACGGGCGCATACCACGCGAACGCCGAGCGCCTCGGCCTCGCGCGCTTCCGCCTCCCACGCCACACAGACCTCGGCCCGGAAGTCGTCGCCGGGCGGGGTCTGTTCGGTGACGGTCTCGTCGCCCCGGTCGCCGTAGTAGCCGACGCCGGAAGCGCTCACGAGGACGGCGGGGCGGCGTTCGGCGGCGCGTATGGTCTGGACCAGAGCACGGGTCGTGTCGATGCGGGAGGCGCGTATCTTCCGTTTGAAGGCGGGCGTCCACCGGCGACCGGCGGGCGGCTCGCCGGCCAGGTGGAACACCCGGTCGGCGCGCGCCAGGGCACGTTTCCAGGCGTCATCGCCCCAGGCCACACACTCGACGCCATCCCCGAGCGTCGTCCGGGCGCGGGCCGGGTCGCGCGAGACGGCCGTGAGGGCGTGACCGGCGCGCGCCAATTCGGCGCAGAGGGCGCGGCCGATGAAGCCGGTCGCGCCCGTCACGAAGGCGTTCAGCGCCCGCTCCTACGCCAGGGCCGCGTCCATCTCCTCGATGTCGGCGGCAGACAGTTTCGCTCCGGACGCGCCCGCGTTGTCTTCGACCTGTTCGGGCCGGGACGCGCCGATGATGACGCTGGACACTTCGGGGCGGCGCAGGCACCACGCGAGCGCGAGCTGCGACATCGTCAGGCCGTTGCGCTCGGCGATGGGCTGCAGCTTCTGCACTTTCTCCAGGACCGCCTCGTCCAGCTTGCCCTGGTTCAGGAACATGTTCTGGCTCGGGTCCGAGGCGCGCGAGCCTTCGGGGAGCGGCTGGCCCGGCTTGTACTTGCCGGTCAGGACCCCCTGCGCGAGCGGCGAATAGACGACCAGCCCGATCCCCTCGCGCCCGCACAGCGGCATGACTTCCTTCTCCAGGTCCCGGCCCACCGCGTTGTAGTAGGGCTGGTTCGAAGCGATAGGGTGGAGGTTGCCCATGCGCGTGATGTCGGTGGCGTGGGCGATCTGGCCCGCGGACCACTGCGACACGCCGTAGTACAGGACCTTGCCCTGCCGGACCAGATCGTTGAAGGCCATCAGCGTCTCTTCGAGGGGCGTTTCGGTGTCGTAGCGGTGGGCCTGGTACAGGTCGATGTAGTCCGTGTCCAGTCGCTTCAGACTGGCGTGGCACTGCTCGAAGATGTGCTTGCGCGAGAGTCCCCGGTCGTTGGGCCCGCCGCCCATCGGGAAATACACCTTGGTGGCGAGCACGTAGGAGGAGCGGCTGTAGGCCCCCAGCGCGCGCCCCATGACGTCCTCCGCCCGGCCTGCCGCGTAGACGTTGGCCGTGTCGAAGAAGTTGATGCCCAGGTCGTACGCCTTCTCCACACACGCCTTGGCCGTCGCTTCCGCGGTCGCGTTGCCGTACGTCAGCCACGACCCCAGCGACACTTCCGATACCTTGATGCCGTGTTTGCCCAAATGTCGATACTGCACCGGTCCCTGTTCCTTTCGCTATCCTTGATCTACAACTGCCGGTCCCGCAGCCAGTCCGGCTCCGGGGCGGTCTTGTCCTGTTCCAGCACGACCGTCGTCCCGGACTCGCCCGTGAGGAGCCAGAGCCGGTCGATGGTCTGAAGGGTCATGGTCAGCCCGTGCCCGAGCGTGCGCGTCGTCGTGAACCCTTTTTCGAGCAGCGCCCGGGGAAGGCGCTCCAGGGGGATGCCGTCTCCCCGGTCGCTGACACGCACCTGTACCGTGCCGCTCTCGCTGGCCGAGACCTGCGCCACCCCGTCGCGGGCGTGGATCACCGTGTTGTTGGCGACCTCCCCGACCGCGGTTTCCAGGTCCTGGACGCGCCCCGGCGCCATTCCCTGCGCCACGGCGGCCTCGCCCACCGCATGCCGCAGCGAGCGCAGGGTCAGCCGGGACAGCGGGACCGGGCCGGACACGGGGGTATAGGCGGGGGGCAGGTCGTCCTCGCTTTCGCACAGACGGAGTTTGCGCCCGGTCGCGGAAAAGAGCACGTCGCGCACCAGCCGCGCCCGCTCCTGTTCGGCCTGCCGCCGTTCCGTGATGTCGATGCACGAGCCGATGTAGCCCGCGAACTCCCCGTCGGGGCCGAAGCGGGGGGTCCCGGTGTCCAACACCCACCGGTACTCGCCGTCGTGACGCCGCAGCCGGTACTCCCTGCGGAACGGTTCCCGCGCGCGGAATCTGGTCCGGTAGGTCTGGAGGCACCGGTCCCGATCGTCGGGGTGGACGCCTTCCGCCCAGCCGTTGCCGGCCTCCTGCTCCATCGTCCGGCCCGTGAAATCGAGCCACGGCTGGTTGAAGTAGTCGCACAGCCCGTCGGTCCCGGACTGCCAGAGCAGCACCGGGGCCGCGTCGGCCATGGTGTGGAAGCGCCGCTCGCTCTCCTGGGCCTCGCCGTACAGCCGGGCGTTGTCCGCCGCGAGCGCCGCCCGGCGCGCCAGGTCCTCGGCCAGCGCCAGGTCGCTCTCGCCGTAGCGCCGGCCGGACTCCGAGAGGATCAGCGTGAAGACGCCCAGCGTCCGGTTCCGCGCCCGCAGCGGGACGACCATGTAGGAACGGGGAGCCAGGGTGCGTGTCATCAGGAGCTGTTCGTCGTCCCGGGTCACGGACCGCAGGAGCGCGTCGGTCACCTCCGTGACCAGCTCCGGTTCGCCGGTCCGCAGCACCCGCACGGCGGGCGTGTCCGCGTTCGGGTCGGGCGGAAAGCGCTGCATCAGGTCCCGGACGATCTCCAGCTTCGCGGAATCTACGTGGGCCGCTTCGACGGGGCAGATCTGCCCGTCCGGCTCGACCACATGGACGGCGCAGTAGTCGGCGATCGCCGGCACGGCCAGGCGGACGAGGGCCCCGAGCGTCCGCTCAAAATCGAGGGAGGTCGACAGGATCTCGCTCGCACGGGCGAGGAACGTCTGGCGCTGCCGGGCCGCCTCCGCCTCGGCGCGCGCCTGCCGCTCCGCCAGCTGCGCCCGCCGGCGCGCCGTGATATCGCGGACGGTGATGCCGACGCCCAGCACCCGCTTTCCCGAGCGGAGCGGGTAGTAGGAGGCGAGGAAGTGCCGCCCCTCCGACGCACCCGCCGGGAGCGGGTCCGCCACGTCCGCCTCGGCGATGGTCTCGCCGTCCAGGGCGCGCCGGAGGAGCGGCCCCAGCACGGCCCACGCCTCCGGCCCGAGCGCCTCCTCGACGGTCCGGCCGAGGTGGGCGGCGACCGGCAGCCGGTTGATCCGGGCCAGCACGTCGTTGACGCGGGCGAAGCGGAACGCGGGGTCGACGACGGCGAGACCGATGGGAGCGCTTTCCAGCAGCAGATCGAGCAGTATCGCGTCCGCGGGGGGCTGCGCCGGGTTTGTTTCGTCGTGCATGCGTGCGTCGTCCGCCGTGCTTAGAAGGATCTACCGCCGGTATCGTAGGTTGATACCCAAAAGCAGCGGATCGAATGCACGCAGGCACTCAGGCACGCGTTCCGGCACCAAGCCTACCGACGTCCGCCGCCGCGCTGCCAGGCGGCGAAGCCCGGCCACGGCCCCAGCGAGGAGATGAGGGAGACGCGGGGCACGGACTCCGGCTGTCCGGCGGTCATCCAGGACAGCCCGCCCCGGTGTGTGACGGCCATGCCGCCGCTTTCCGGCTTGCGCGAGGTCAGCGGGACGACCCGCGCGTCCGCGCCTTCCGCGCGCACGACCAGGACCGGGCGCGTCTTGCCGCCGTCCGCGAAACCCAGCGCGCCGCCCTCGCACCACCAGACCTCGCCGGGGCGGGGATCGCCGCCGAGCGCGTCCAGTTCTTCGGCCGACATCGGGCGCCTACGAGGCACGGAGTCGCCCGCCCCCGCGGACGCCGAGGTGCTGGTTCAGGCGGGCGATCACCTGTTCCTGCTGGTGGGGCGGGCAGCCTCGGCCGAACCGGACCTCGCGGCCTTGCGCGTCCTGAACCGCGATCTCTGGCGCGACAGCGGCGCGGTCCGGGCCGCTCCGGCTCGCGAACACGCCCGGAGACGTGAGGTACGCCCGGCTGTCCGGGCCGAGCGTGGTGCGGCGCTCCCGCGTCCAGGGTCCGAGCCGCCGCCGGACGACGAGGGTATCCCCCTCCAGCGTCAGCGATTCGCTGCTGGCGGACTGGAGGGCCGTGGCCGCCATGCCCAGACCCACTGCCCAGAAGATCCCGTAGAACGGGAGCAGGGCGAGCGCCCCCCATCCGATGCCGGTGGACGCGATGCCGCCGATCATCAGGAAGGCGTGGAACGTGGTGAACGACAGCCAGCCCAGGCTGAAGATGCCCATGAACCCGCCCGCGGCCCAGTTGGGCGCGGAGAGCGGCAGATCCAGGCGCGCGGGCGCCGCCGTCCCGAGGAGCGGCGGCGCTCCCAGTTCACGGCGGGCGGCGGCTTCGGCGAGCCGGGCGCGGAGCGCGTCCAGATCGACCAAGCCCTCCGGGTCCCCGGGCGCGAGCAGGCCGAGGCGCCGCTTCAGGTCGGCCTCCAGCCCGTCTATCTGCCCCACCGCGTCCCGCAGCGTGGTCAGGAGCGCCGCGTCCTCTCCCTCCGCCCGCGCCTCCAGCGTGGACAGCGCGGGGTCGCCTTCGGTCCGTAGTTCGTCGATCAGGTCGAGCCGGCGGCGGCACTCGTCCGCGCTCGAATGCTCCCTATCGTCCAGAAGCGGCGCGAAGCGGGCCAGCCAGCGGTTGGCGCCGTCCCGTGCCTCGCGAACCAGCATCTGCCGCGTCCGGTCCTCCGCGCGAAACGCCTCGCTGTCGTGTTCCCGCCGCATGGGGAGTCCGTTCGGCGCGCGGGCGCAGGAATCCTCGCGCGGGTCGGCGAAGGCTTCCCGGGAAGGGGAACAGTATAGCGATGACGCGATTGGGAATCCAGACCATCATTTTCGGGAAGCGCAACGGCGAGGACATGGCCGGCGTTTTGCGGGACGTCAAGGCGGCCGGCTATGACGGCGCCGAGATCGGCAACCCGACGGACAGCCAGCCGGCGGAGCAGGTGCGGGCGCTGTTCGACGACGCCGGCCTCGCCTGCTGCGGCTACCACACCGGCTACAACACGTTCACGGACCCGCCCGCGCTGGAGCGGGCCGCCGCGCACATGGCCGTGACCGGCGCCCGCTACCTGATGTGCTCGGGCACCGCCGGCCGGGACCGCGAGGCCTATCTGCGATCTGCCGAAACGTTCGACCGGGCCGGCGCCCTGTTGCGCGAGCACGGCGTGACCTTCTGCTACCACAACCACAACTGGGAGTTCTTCGACCTGGGCGGCGGGGAGCGCGGCATCCACCTGCTGGCCGCGAACACCGACCCGCAGTCCGTGAAGCTGTGCGTGGACGTCTACTGGGTCGCCTGCGGCGGGGAGGACCCGACGGAGTTCGTCCGGCGCTACGCCGACCGGGCCGCCTATTTCCACTACAAAGACGGCACCTTTTCCGCCGACCAGCAGCCCCTTTCCTTCACGGAGCTGGGCCACGGCCAGGTGGACCTGAAAGCGGTCACGCGGACGGTGCTCGGCCTGAACCCCGAGTGGATCGTGACCGAGCAGGACAGGACGGACAAAGACCCGAAGGAGTCGGCGCGCATCTCCGCCGCCTACGCCCGGGGGGAGCTGTTCGCCTGATCCCCCGGCACCGTTCCCACCTATCCCCCCGGCCCACTGCGTCGCTCCGCTCCTTGCGCCTCCGCGAAGCGGCTTGTCAGGCGCAAGGAGCGGAGCGACGCAGTGGGAGCCGGTCACCATTTCCTCGCGATGCTTCGCACCGGGCTGGGGCAGAGGAAGACCCCGGTGACACTCGCGTAGCCTTCGCCTCCGGCTCCTCCATCCGTTCCCAGGACCGCACCGCTGGCTCAGGCGCAGCTATTGGTCAGGCGCTAGACCTCCCCCTTGGTCATCCGCCGGAA
>CADCTO010000364.1 GCA_902805585.1 uncultured Armatimonadota bacterium
GTACCAGGGAACGCACGTAGCCCTGGCCGAGAACCGAAACACGCCGCCCGCCGCGCTGTATCTGCTCGCGAAAAAGCCGCACTCGCGGCAGCACAATATCCCGCTCACCATCGCCCGGAACCCGAACGCGCCGTCCGACCTGTTGGAGACACTGGCCCAGTCTCGGGATTCCGCGGTGCTCCGAGCAGTCGCGCGGCACCCGAACACGCAGCCGCGGACGCTCGAACGGCTCGCGTCCGAAATGGACCCTGGGACGCGCCGGGCGGTGCGCCACCACCCGAACGCGACGCCGTACGTGGAAACGCGACTGCGAGCGTCGGCGCTGCTGCACTGCGTGCGGTTGCAGTACCCGCTATGCCGCGTCCTGGGTATATCCGGCGGGGGCGCACCGGAGCTTCCGCCTTTTGCGGAATCGCCGGAGTGGCTGGAGCGATTCGCCGTGGTCGTGAATCCGGATGCGCCTCCCGCCTTGATCGCGCGGCTCGCCGAGGACGGCAACCGACTGGTCCGGGCGGCGGCGGCGGCACGTCTGGCGGACGCGAGCTTCCGGTTTCGGGTATGAAGAGTAATGAAGTTCCATGTCCACCAACCATACTCAGGGCAATGCCCTGTTCGGGAGCGGTGCGGGCGGAGGGGACGTGCCAGACGCCGCCGCAGCCGCGCGCCTGCTGGCCGAAGCGGGGGACGAACGGACGCGGCCCGAGCGCCTGCGCCGCATCGCCGAAGCGCTCGGTCTGGAGAACGGGCCGCGCCTGCTGCGCCGTAGCCTGTCCGCCACCGAGGCGTATCGGGAGCGGATGGCCGTTCTGGATGCTATAGCGGCCAATCCGGCGGCGCCGCCCGACCTGCTGGCACTGCTCCTCCTGCCGTGCCGTGACGCCTTCTGCCGCAACCCCGTCGCGCCACTCGTCACGTTGGAGGCGCCGGATTTTCTACTAATGCTCGAGGACGACGCGCAGCGCCACCTGCTCCGCTCCCCCGACGCGCCCCGGCCTCTGGTCGCGCTGATCGCGGGCACGTCCCGTGAGGCGGCCCTGGCCGAAGAGGCCCGACTGCATGTGGGGACGGCGGGCGAGATCGCCGGGGAAACGGGGGACGCGATCGAGGCGGTTCGCCGCTGCTGGCGCGATCATGCCGGGGCGGCGCGGGGCGACCTTCGGGAAGCGTACGCGGAACTGGTGGAGCTGGGGTTCCTACCGGCCTGGCCCGAACTGCAGGGGGCATCGGAACCGTCGCCTCCCGATATCGGGCGGGCGGAGTGTCTGGAGCGCGCCGAAGCGGACCGGGTCGTGGCGCGGGCGCTCGACCCGGCCACGCCGCCCGCCGACCTGGCGGCCCTGGTCGAGCACCCCGGCCTGTACGTCCGGCTCGCCGTCGTGTACAACCCGGCCGCGCCGCCGGACCTGCTGTCGCGTTCGGCGGGGCATGCCTACCGAGGCTTATTCCGGCGGCCGGTGGCCCGGCACCCGAACGCCGACGAGGCCGTCCTGCTGGGACTGGCGGGCGACGACGACCCCGCGGTGCGCCGCCTCGTGCGGCGGCACCCCCGCGCCACCGACGCCGTGGTCCGCGCGGCGCAGGCGGCGGTCCTCGGGCCGGTGGACGCTCCCCGGACTTCGCCGCCGCTTTCCCGGTTCGTCGCGCTGCTGCGCCCGGCGACGCCGCTGAAGGTGCTGCACGCGGCGGCGGACTCGGACCACTGGCACGACCGTCTGGCCGCCGCGCTCGCCATCCGCCCGAACACGCGGCGGCGCTCGCGCCGCCGGCCCCTCGAAGCGCTGCTGGAGACGCTCACCGGGGACGGCAACCGTGTGGTGCGGGCGGCGGCCCGCGAGCGGCTGCGGGACCCGGGCGGCCAATTCACCTGGTGACGGCGCGGTGGGGCGGCGGTTGAGCAAGACGCGGCGCCCAGGCGAAACAGAACGACGGGAGTGACACGGCACATGACGCCGCAGCAGCTACGAAAATACCTGGACCGGCTGGTGGAGAGCCGGCTGTTCCTGTCCACGATGATCTGGGGCGCGCCGGGCATCGGCAAGTCGAGCATCGTCCAGCAGGTCGCGGAGGGGCACCGCCTCCAGTTCGTCGATGTCCGGCTTTCGCAGCTCGCGCCGACGGACCTGCGCGGGCTGCCGGTGCCGGAGAACGGGCGGTCGCGCTGGTACCCGCCGGAGTTCCTGCCCACCGAGGGCGTGGGCATCCTGTTCCTGGACGAGCTGAACATGGCGCCGCCGGCCATGCAGGGCATCGCGCAGCAGTTGATCCTGGACCGGAGGGTCGGTTCGTACGAAGTCCCGTCGGGCTGGTTCATCTGGGCCGCGGGGAACCGGAAGGAGGACCGGGCGTCGGTCTTCGAGATGCCGGCGCCGCTCGCCAACCGCTTCCTGCACCTGGAGGTCGAGCCGGACTTCGACAGTTTCAAGGCGTATTCGCTCGCGACCGGCGTTCACGAGCAGGTGCTGGCGTTCCTGTCGTTCCGGCCGTCGCTGCTGCACAAGCACGACCCGCAGCAGTCCGCGTGGCCGTCGCCGCGCTCGTGGACGATGGCGAGCCGTTT
Organism: uncultured Armatimonadota bacterium; assembly: GCA_902805585.1. GTDB lineage: Bacteria > Armatimonadota > Armatimonadia > Armatimonadales > Armatimonadaceae > CADCTO01. The sequence goes on from CADCTO010000364.1 coordinate 2,558, forward strand.
GCACGCCGTCGGGCTGGACGTCGCCCCGGTCATCGGGACCGGCACCGCGGCGGAGTTCTCGGCCTTCAACGCGCTGTACCGGGCTCTCCCGGATCTGCCCGCGATCCTGGAGGGGAAGGGCGAGCGCATCGCCTTCCCGAAAGAGCCGTCGGTCCGCTACGCGGCCGTCGTCGGCCTGACCGTGCGCGCCGACGACACGGCCAGGGCGCTCAACGCCTTCCGCTGGCTCGCGGACAAGGCGCAGAACGAGTGGGTCCAGTTGTACGCCCAGGACCTGTTCCGCCTGATGCGCGAGCGCGGCCAGATGGGCGCCCTGGCCCTGATGATCCAGAGCGACGCGCGCATCCAGGCCTTCGTTCAGGACTACCAGGACCTGCTGGGGCAGTAGTAAAGCGCGTCATGAACCCCACGACCGACTTTGAACGGCGAATCAGCGGGTCGCTGCTGCGGCTGCGGTCGCGGGCGCCGTTCTTCGCGGCGCTCGCCCTGTTCGCGCGCGTGCTCCTGCGCGACGACCTGCCGACCGCGGCGACCGACGGGCGCGACATCTTCTGGAACCCCGAGTTTCTCGACTCGCTCTCGCGGGACGAGCTCGACGCGGTGATGCTGCACGAGGTCCTGCACGCCGCCCTGCTCCATGTCCCCCGGCGCGGCGCCCGCAACCCGCGCCTGTGGAACGTCGCCGCCGACATCGTCGTGAACGGCATCGTCGCGGCACAGAAAGGGATGGCGCTTCCCGCGGGGGCGCTGCGCGACAAGAAGCTCGAAGGGTTCAGCGTCGAGGAGGTGTACGAACTGCTCCAGAAGGACGGCTGGAGCGACGAGGATTGCCTCCTGACGATCTTCGACCTGCTGGAGATGCCGACCGACGGCGCGGACACCGCAGGGGTGCGCGCCGCCCTGGAGGCGCACTGGCGCAACGCGCGCGCGCAGGCCGGAACGCTCGTGCGGACACTCGGCCGGGGCACGCTCCCCGCCGGCATGGAGCGGGAACTCGGGGCGCTGGAGCCGGCCAAACTCGACTGGCGGGCCCACCTGTGGCGCTACCTGGCCCGTACTCCGGTGGATTTCGAGGGCTTCGACCGGCGCTTTATCGGGCGCGGCCTGTACCTGGAGGCGCTGGAGGGCGAATCGCTGCGCGTCTTCGTGGGCATCGACACCAGCGGCTCCATCGGCGACCGCGAGATGAAGGGGTTCCTGAGCGAGGTGCAGGGCATCCTGCGCGCCTACCCGCACCTCGTCTGCGACCTGTTCTACGTCGACGCAGAGGCGCACGGACCCTACCGCCTGCATCCGTCGGGAGAGACCCCGCGCCCGGTCGGCGGGGGGGGCACGGACTTCCGTCCGTTCTTCGACGCCGTCGCGCCCGCGCTGGAGGAGCACGGGGAAAGCGTGTGCATCTACCTCACGGACGGCTACGGCGCGTTCCCGGAGCGGGCGCCCGCCGCCCCGGTCCTCTGGGTGGTGACGGCGGGCGGCCTGGGGCTGGACGAGTTCCCGTTCGGCGAGACGGTGCGCCTGATCGACGCCCCGCAATGAGGCCGCGCCGCGGATTGAGGTACGATGGGGGCGGGAATCAGGCAGCAGATGGCGCGGACGGAACGCCTGCGGGCGCGAGAACTGAGGATACTGAACGCCGTCGCGGAGGCGCTGAACAGCGCGACGGACGTCCGCCAGGCGCTGGAGCGGACGCTCGCCCTGGCGGCCGACCTGTTCGGGCTGCGGACCGGCTGGGTGTGGCTGCTGGACGCGGACACCGGGCGGTTCTACAGCGGGGCCGTCCGGAACCTGCCGCCGTATCTCCAGGAGCCGGTGCGCATGACGGGCGAGCCGTGCTGGTGCATCGAGGCCTTCCTGGCGGGCCGATTGACGCCCAAAAACATCGACGTGCTCCAGTGCAGCCGCCTGCGCCGCCCCAATCCGGGCGTGCCGGGTGGCGGCCCGGACGAGGACCCGACTGAGGGACTCCGCAGCCACGCCAGCATCCCGCTCTACTTCCAGGGAAAACCGCTCGGCATCCTGAACCTGGCCGGCCCTACGCAGCGGGCGGCGCTCACGGACGACGAATTGCGGCTGCTTTCCACCATCGGCTACCAGGTCGGCATCGCCGTCGAGCGGGGCCGGCTGGCCCAGGAGGGCACACGGCTCGCGCGGGCCGAGGAGCGCGCCCGGATCGCGCGCGAGATACACGACACGCTGGCGCAGGGCCTGACCGGCATCGCGCTCCACATCGAGGGCGCGATGAACCACCTGGAAACCGACCCGGGGCGGGCCCGGGAGCGACTCGGCCGGGCGCTCGCCATGTCGCGCGAGAGCCTGGAAGAGGCGCGGCGTTCGGCCCAGAACCTGCGCGCCGCGCCGCTGGAGAGTAAGCCGCTGGGCGAAGCGCTCGGGGCACTGGCCCGGCGCTTCACGTCCGAAACCGGCATCCGCGTGCCGGTGCGGCTGGCGGGTGACCGCGCCTTGCCGCTCGCGGTCGAGGCGGAACTGTTCCGCATCGCGCAGGAGGCACTCGCCAACGTGCGCCGCCACGCCCGCGCGACCGGGGCCTCTCTTCTGCTGGGGGCAGATAGCGAAACGGTCCGCCTTGTGGTCAAAGACAATGGAGTCGGTTTCCAAACTGGGGCCGCGGGCGGCGGGAACGGCATCCCCGGCATGCGCGAGCGCGCCCGCCTGCTCGGCGGCGGCCTGCGCATCACGAGCCGCCCGGGGCGAGGGACGACGCTCACCGCCTGGGCGCCGCTGACCCCGGAAGCGGGGCGCGAATGACGCCGCCCGACCTTCCCACTCCGATCCGGGTGGCGGTCGTGGACGACCACCCCATCGTGCGCCAGGGGCTGGCCGCCGTGCTGGACGACCTGCCCGACCTCGACGTCGTCGGTTCGGCGGGCTCCGCTGCCGAGGCGACGGCGCTGGTCCGTCGCCTCCAGCCCGATGTGCTGCTGCTGGACCTGGAGATGCCGGACACGAACGGCGCGGACGCGCTGCCCGGCCTGCTCGACGCCGCCCCGGGCCTGCGCGTCCTGATCTTCACCGCCTACGACGAGGACGAGCGCATCTTCGGTGCGATCCGCGCGGGCGCGAAGGGCTACCTGCTCAAAGGCGCCCCCGCCGGGGAGATCGCCCGCGCCGTGCGGGTCGTGCACGGCGGCGGCTCGTACCTGGAGCCGCGCATCGCGGCGAAAGTCCTGGCCGGGTTCGGCGGGGCGGGCAGACCCGCCGCCAGGGGACTGAGCGCGCGGGAACGCGAGGTGCTCCGCCTGGTTCGGGACGGCCTGTCCAACAAGCAGATCGCGCAGGCGCTCAACGTCGCCGAGCGCACGGTCAAGTTCCACCTGTCCTCGGTCTTCGCGAAGCTCGACGCCACCAGCCGCGCCCACGCCGTCGCCCTCGCCATCGAGCGCGGTTTGCTCTAGGCGAACGGCCTCTCTTCGACCTCTACTCCTGTCCGAACGTACAGGGCCGGCCTGAACGCCCGTACGATGCCGTGGGCCTCCCTTCGCGGATAGACTGGAAGCAGCAACGAAGGGGGACTCGGACGGTGAAACTGCACGACGAATCGCGAACGGCGCTCATCACGGGTGCGTCGCGGGGACTGGGCTTGGCGCTGGCCCGGGCGCTGGCGGAGGGGAACTGGACGCTGATCATCGACGCCCGCGGGGCGGAGGCGCTGGAGGCCGCCCGCGCCGAACTGGCGGAACAAACGCGGGTCGTCGCCGTCGCCGGGGATGTCACGGACGCGGTGCATCGGCAGGCGCTCGCGCGGGCGACCCGGGCCGCGGGCGGGCTCGATGTGCTGGTCAACAACGCCGGCATCCTCGGCCCGAGCCCGCAGCCGGCGCTGCTCGACTACC
>CADCTO010000365.1 GCA_902805585.1 uncultured Armatimonadota bacterium
CGAGCACGGCGGGCCGCGCCCGGGTCCGCGCGCCCAGCGCGGCGAGCGCGATCAGCAGCGGCAAAATGTGCGGCGCGTACAGGAAGGTCTCCTTGCCGTACAAAAGGTGCAGCCCGAGCTGGCCGAGCAGCGCCAGCCCGAGGGTGCGGCGCAGGCGCGGGTAGTCCGTTATGGTGAACAGCGCCCACACGCCGAGCCCGAGCAGACCGGCCCAGAGCAAACACGCGATCACACCCCAGGGCCCGCCCGAACCCGGCAGGGACGGCTGCGTCACCAGGGCGAGCGCGGGCGCGGGCGGCCCGCCGGCGCTGTACGGCATGTTGATTTCCATCGCCTTCGTCGCCGGCATGACGACCGTGTGGAAGAAGAACGAGCCCAGGATGTGCAGCGGGCCGATGCGGTCCGGGTGGAACAGGTAGGTCCCCTCGCCGCCGACCTGGAGGAAGAATTTCGAGGCGGGAAGCAAAAACTTCTGCACCGTCCACAGCAGCGCGACCGCCACCAGGGCGTTGACGCTGATCTGGACGGCGCGGCGCAGCGGGAAGTGGGTGACGGCGGCGGCGATGCCGATCATCCAGTTCGTGATCGTGACCGCGAGGGTGGCCGCGGAAAGGGCGGCGAACCAGCCTTCGGAATGGCCGCGCCGGTCGTGGTGCGCCCAGGCGGCCATCGCCAGCGCAAGCACGATGCCCAGTGACGCCCACGGGTACGTCTCGGGCACGGTGAACCAGAACATCGCCCCGGCGCTGACGGCGGCGAGGACGCTGAAGAGCGCGGCGTCCGGCCGGCGCAGACCCAGCAGCCGGAACAGGGCGAACAGCAGGCCCGTCCACAGGAACGCGCAGAGCGCCATGACGCCGCGCGCGGCCGCGCGCGGATCGAGCCCGAGCTTCTGCAGCAAAAGGCACGGGGGGAACGTCAGCAGCCAGAAGATGGGGTGGACTTCGGTGCGCTGCGGGTCGTTCGCGATCGAGACCATGCTGTCGTACACGCCCGGGGCGTCGCTGTCGAACCAGACGTCGATGGGCCGGGCAAGCAGGCTCGCGGGGAGCTGTGCCGCCCCCCAGAAACAGGCGCCCCCCGCGAGCACGGCCAGCGCGACCGCCGCCAGCAGATCGACCCGGACCCGCTGCAGGGACCGGGCCCCGGCCGGCGCTGAGGGTGTAACCGTTGCTATCGCTTGATTCGGTACCATGTTTGAAAGATTAACTACGGAAACCAGGGCAGCGGCCGGGGCGGCGCGTGCGTCGCCCCGGCCGTAGAATCGTGCGCGCCCGTGGTTCAAACCCGCTTCATCCTTTGGCGACTTCACGACGCTACGAGAGGCTTCCTTGCTCGCCGCCGGTCAGGGCGCTGAGCGGGATGCCGACGGTGAAACGTTCCTGTTTCTCTTCGTACGCGTGGGCGAAGACGGCGGCCAGCAGGGCGTCGCAGGCGAAGTAGCAGTCGGCCACATCCTCGACGTTGACCATCTGCATGCCGCGTGACTCGGACCCCCCGGGCAGCGCGGCCAGCCCCTGCACCTGGCCGATAAAGGTCGGGGCGAAGCGGACGACGCCGGTTTCGCGGTGCGTCAGCACGAAATGGCCCAGGAACGCGACGCGCGACAGGGTGACGCCGGCCTCCTCCCGGGCTTCGCGCCGGGCGGTGTCCTCGAACGTCTCCCCGGCCTCGACGTGCCCGCTGGGGATGCACCAGCCGCGGGTCTCGATGTCGGCGAGCACGACCTTGTCGCCGTAAAACGGGAACAGGAGCACGGCGGGCGACCGGGCCGGGTCCGGCTCGGCGCCGCCGGCCACGAAGGTCGCCGTCTCGTGCTTCCACTCCACGGTCGGGAACGGTTTGCTACGCATCATCCCCCATGCTGAGCAGGCTTTCGAGGTTGCGGGCGAACAGGCCGATGTGGCCGCAGTTCGTGCAGACGTGCGCCGCGACCTGCGCCGTCTTGTAGGGCACGACGCCCAGGAAGCCGTCGGGCTTTCCGGCGATGACCACCTGCGCCTCCTGGTTGCCGGTCTTGAGGACGCCTCTGGCCGTCTCGCCCCCGCAGAGCGGGCACGCGTTTTTCGGACTGTCTTTCGCCATCAATATCTCCGGTCGCGGGCCGGGCGGGACGGGCGCGCCCCGCGCCGCCGACACCTACCCCTGTGTTATCTGCCAGAAGTCCTTACCCAGAATGTCCCAGGGCAGGCGGCGCTCGTCGGGGTCGTCGAGGCTGAAGTGCTGGTTGACGTAGTACAGGATGGTCGCCGGCTCCGTCCCGATATTGGCCCCGCCGTGGCCGACGCCGCGCGGGATGTACAAAAGCTGCGCCTTGCCCGCGCCCATCACGAAGCGCATGGACGTGTTGTAGGTCGGCGAGCCCCGGCGGGCGTCGATCAGGCCGATCAACAGGCGGTCCGACGGCGGGACGAACCAGACGTCCTCCTGGTTGTAGTGCAGGTGGAACGCCTTGATCGCGCCGGGCAGCACCTGCGAGTACGACGACTGGCGCACCTTGAACTCCGGGATCGCCAGCAGGTTGCCGCTCTCGTCGAAGCGCACGAGTTCGGCGAACGAGCCGCCGTCGTCGACCATCAGGCGCAGGTCGAGTATCTTGACGCCCTCGATGGGCGTCTTCTTGCCGTATTCCTGGGTCGTGATGACGTCCTGGAACTCGGGGCCCAGGTCGCCCGGCGTGAGTCGGTCCAGCATGTGTGTGTCCCTTCCGAAGCGGCTCGCCCGTCGAGGGCGCCCTACACCACCCCGCAGGGCGGCTGCGGCGGCTCGTTGACCAGGCGCGTCAGGTAGGCGGCGTATTCGGTCTTGCCCAGCCGCGCCGCCTGGCTGAGCACCTGTTCCGCGCTGATGTAGCCGCAGTGGTAGGCGATCTCTTCCAGACAGGCGACCTTGAGCCCCTGCCGGTGCTCGATCGCCGCGATGTAGTTGCTGGCCTCCAAAAGCGAGTCGTGCGTGCCGGTGTCCAGCCACGCGATGCCGCGCCCCAGGCACTCGACCTGGAGGGCGCCCTGCTGGAGGTAGACGTTGTTGACGTCGGTGATCTCCAGCTCGCCGCGCCAGGACGGCTTGATCGAGGCGGCGACGTCGGTGATCTGCCGGTCGTAGAAGTACAGGCCGACCACGGCCCAGTCGGAGCGCGGGTTCTGCGGCTTCTCCTCCAGCGAGAGGACCCTGCCCCCGGCGTCGAACTCCACCACGCCGTAGCGCTGCGGGTCCTTGACCCGGTAGCCGAAGATCGTCGCGCCGCGGTTCGCCGCGGCCGCCTGGCGCAGCTGCTCGGGCAGGCCGTGGCCGTTGAACAGGTTGTCGCCGAGCACCAGGCTGGCCGGGCCGCCGTCGAGGAACCGCTTGCCGATCAGGAACGCCTGCGCCAGGCCCTCCGGGCGCGGCTGCTGGGCGTACTGGACGCTGACGCCGTACTGGCTGCCGTCGCCCAGCAGCCGCTCGAACAGCGGCAGGTCCTGCGGCGTGGAAATGATCAGGATGTCCCGCACCCCCGCCAGCATCAGCGTCGAGAGCGGGTAAAAGATCATCGGCTTGTCGTAGACCGGCAGGAGCTGCTTCGACACCGCCTGCGTGACGGGGTACAGACGGGTCCCGCTCCCGCCGGCGAGGACGATGCCCTTCATGCGCGTCGCCCCGCGCTTCGGACCGGCCGGGGGCCGTGAAGTCGTTCGTCAAAGGTATGGGTCATGTCGCGGGGCAGCCTCCGAAACCGCTCGTCAGGTATGGGAACTCGGGGCCGGTTCGCACGGCCCGCGGGGAAGGCGGTGCAAGAAAAGTGCCACCGTCGCGGCGCCGTCATCCGGGCGCATCCATCGGCACCCCGACGTCTGTCATCCTACCCAATACTACTACCAGGCAGGGCGGCTGTCAAGGCGAGCCGCCACTGCCCGACGGCCGGTCCGCCTTGACAGTGTGTCGGAGGCAATGCTACAATTTTATCGGTACAAAGGAGAATTTCGTGCCCGACGAAGTCGCGCCGGTTGGAGACCAACTGCCAGTCGGAGGCCGACCGCCCGTCCGTCCCCCGGAAGCGTCCCGCGCCCCCGACAGCCCCGCAGCCCATCCCGCACCGGAGGCCCCCGATTTCCCCGCCGACACGCGCACCGTCTCGTTCAGCGCGGGCGAGTTCGCCTCGGGGGGGGAGAAGACGCGCCGGTTTGTGCTTTCGAACCCGCACCACGCGGTCCTGCACGTCCGCCTCACCCCTTCCGCGGCCTGGCTGCGCGCGTCGCCGTCCGAGGTGGCGCTGGGGCCGGGCGAGAAGCAGGCCGTCCTCGTGCGGGCGCAGGTGGACGAAGCGCGCGCGGCGGTGCACAACGGCGCGCCGCCGTCGGCGCCCGTTCAGCTCGTCTTCCAGCGCGTCTTCCCCGGCGCCCCGGGCGTGGCGCCCTCGCCCAGCGCTAAGGCCGCGGTCTACGTCCGGCTGCCGCTTGCCGTCTGCCCGGCCTGCGGCCGGAGCCTGGCCGACGAGGGGCCGGAAGAACACGTGCCGGACGTGTGCCCGTTCTGCTTCGAGCGCCTGCGGCCCTGCCCGGAGTGCGGCGCGCCCAACTCCTGGCTCGCGCGCACCTGCGTGCTGGACGCGTCGCACGTCGTCCGCGCCGCGGCGGACTGGCCCGTGATCGGCGGCGACGCCGGGCACACGGGCAGCCGCCGGGAGCGCCCGCTGCCCGCGCTGTCGCGCCGCTGGTCGTTCCCGTCGGTGCCGCCGTCGTCCCGCGAGGCGGCGCTGGCGTGGAGCGCGCCCGCGGCGGCCTATGGTCTGGTCGCCGCCGCCGCGGCGACGCACGGGGGCGACGCCCATCTCCACGCGTTCGACGTGTTGAAGGGCGGGCTGCTGTGGGAGCCCTACCCCCTGCCCGACCCCGTCTATCCCGAGCGGGGCGGCGTCGCCATCGCGAACGGGCGCCTGTTCACGGCGACGGTCGAGGGCGTGGCGGTGTGCGTGGACGTTCTGCGGGGAACGCGGGTCTGGGAGACGAAGCTCGACGGGCGTGTGTTCGGCGCGCCCGTCCCCGCGGGCGACGATCTGCTCATCCCGGCGGCGGCAACTTCCGGCGCGTCCGGGTGTCTCTTCATCGTGGAGGCGGCCACGGGTCGGATATTGCGCGAGGTCGGGCTCGCGGGCGCGTCGGACGTCGCGCCCGCCGCCGAAGGCGATCTGGCCTTCGTTCACGACGACAGCGGCACGCTGACGGCGCTGGAGATCGCGTCCGGCAGGACGCGTTGGACCGCTCCCTGCGGCGCGGACTTCGACGTCGCGCCCGTCGTGCGGGACGGGAAGGTCTTTTCGGCGACGCGGGCAGGCACGGTGCTCTGTCACGAAGCCGCGACCGGCAATCCGGTGTGGCAGGTAGCCGTCACGAGTTCCCCGGTCGCGGGGACGCCGGCCTACGACGCCGGTCTGCTGTACGTGCCCGCCGACGACGGGATGCACCTGGTGAGCGACGTGGGCCGGGCCGTGCGGCGGTACAGTCAGAAGCGCCCCGTACGCTCGCAGCCCGTGGTACTGGGCGGCACGCTGTTTTTCGGGAGCACGGACGGCAACGTGTACGGCGTGGGCCCCGACCGGTCGCTCGCGCCGCTGTACGAGACCGGCGTCGGCTCGCAGATCGTGGCGGCGCCCGCGTTCGCAGACGGCGCGCTGTTCGTGTGCGCGACGAACGGCGTCCTGTACGCGCTGGCGGTGGGTTGACGATGGCGGACGAGGCGATCCTGGCCCTGTTCGAGGGCGCGGGCCCGGTCGAGACGCCCACCCCCGGGGTCCGGGCCTGGCTGGCGCACGACGTGACGAACGGGCAGAAGCCCGTGCTGATCAAGCGCGTGGACCGGGCCGGCAAGGGCCGGGCCACCGAGGCGCTGGCCCTGCTGCACCCGAACATCGTGCGCACAAGGCGGTGGCTGCAGGACGGGGACGCGCTGTACGTGGTGCGCGACATCGTGCGCGGGAAGAACCTGCGCCAGCACCTCCAGGCCGCCGGGACCGCGGGGCGCAGCGCCGAGGCGATGCGGGCGCTGCTGCTGCCGATCATCGAGGCGCTGGCGTACGCGCACGGGCAGGGGTTCTCGCACGGGGGCGTGTCGCCGGAGAACGTTCTGGTCGGCGAGGACGGGACGGTGTCCGTGAGCGACTGGGCGACCGTGGACTCCAAGGCGCCGCAGCACTTTCTGCACTACAGCGGCGCGCCCTCGGTGGGCGGCGACGTCAAGGCGCTCTCGGCGCTGGTCACCGAGTTCCTGCCCACGCAGGGGGCGTTCTCCAGCGCCGCGGTCCGCGACCGGATCACGAGCATCCTCCAGCGGGCGGACACGCTCGGGGATCTGAAGACGACGGTCGGCGCGCTGGCCCGCCTCGCCGCCGCGCCCATGCCGGGCGGCGGCGTGCCGCAGGCGCCGAGA
>CADCTO010000366.1 GCA_902805585.1 uncultured Armatimonadota bacterium
CGGTACCGGGTCCGCTTCTGGGCGCGCGTGGACGTCCCGCGGGAGTTCCAGGTCGCCTTCTACCGGCCGGGCGCCACCTTCACTTTCCTCGGCGGCCCGCCCGGCTTCTTCGAGTCGCAGATCCGGATGGCCGCCGCCGTCGGGGTCCACTTCGTCTCCTTCCCCGTCGGCCTTCCCTGGCCCGCGCCGGGCGAAGCGGAGGACTGGTCGGGCGTGGACGCCGCGTGTGAGGCCGTGCTGCGGGAAAACCCGGAAGCCTTGCTGCTGCCGCGCATCCCCATGGACCCGCCCCCGTGGTGGCAGAGCGCGTTCCCGGACGAGATCATGCGCTGGGACGATGCGCCGGCGAAGGCGCACCGCGGCGTGGCCGTCGTGGCGTCGCCGCGCTACCGCCGGGACGCCGGCCGGCGGCTCGACGCCCTGGTGCGGCACCTCGAAATGCGGTTCGCGGCCCACGTCGCCGGCTACCACCCCACGGGACAGAACACGGGGGAATGGTTCTACGAGGACACCTGGGGCCGCGCCCTCAACGGCTACGCCCCCGCCGACCTCACCGCGTGGCGGCAATGGCTCCGGGCCCGCTACCGCACCGATGCGGCGCTGCGGACCGCGTGGCACGACCCGGCGGCGGCGCTAAACGCGGCCGTGGTTCCCACCCCGGCTGCCCGGCGTGCCGCACCGGTGGGCGTGTTCCGAGACCCGCGCACCCAGAAGCCCTTGCTCGACTGGGCCGAGTTCCAGCAGCACGCGATGGCCGACTGCGTCCGCGACTTCGCCCGCGTCGTCCGCGGCGCGACGCGGGGGCGCAAACTGGTGGTCTTCTTCTACGGCTACGGGTTCGAGTTCGGCGCGGTGCCGACGGGGCCCGCGACGTCCGGGCACTACGCGCTGCGGCGCGTGCTGGACAGCCCCGACATCGACGTGCTGTGCGCGCCCATCTCCTATTTCGACCGCGGCCCGGGCGGGAGCGCGCCCGCCATGACGGCCGCCGAAAGCGTCGCGCTCGCCGGGAAGCTGTGGCTCAACGAGGACGACACGGCGACGCATCTCAGCAGCGGCACGTTCCCCGGCCACACCGAGAAGGTCTCCACCCTGGCCGAAACGAACGCCCTGCTCCTGCGCAACGTGGGACAGGCGGCCCTGCGGAACTTCGGCACCTGGTGGATGGACCTGGGCGCCACCGGATGGTTCAACGACCCCGGCATGTGGGCCGCGATGACGCGCCTGAACGCCCTCGACGCGCCGCTACTGGACCGGCCAGCGGCCTTCCGCCCGGAAGTCGCCGCCGTGTTGGACGAGCGGAGCGCGCTCCACGTCGCGGATGGGGGAGACGTGGCGACCCGACCCGCTGTCTACGAGGCGCGCGGCGCCCTGGGGCGCATGGGCGCCCCGTACGGCCAGTACCTGCTGGACGACGTGACTCGGGGGCGCGTGCGCGGCGCGAAGCTCTACGTGTTCCTGGACGCCTGGGCGCTTTCCGGAACGCAACGGGCGGACCTGCTGCGGGCGACACGCGGGAGCACGCGCGTCTGGTGCTACGCCGCCGGCTACATCGACGGCGACCGTCATTCCACCGACGGCATGCGCCAACTCACGGGATTCGCCGTGAGAACGGCTACGGGAGGGCGGGCACGCGCCGTGCCTACCGCGCGCGGGCGCCGCCTGGGCCTGCGGCAGCCATTCGGCGTCGAAGCGGCGGTCCGTCCCCTGTTCGCGGCGTCCGACGCTCGGCCGGAGGAGACGCTGGCGACCTACTCGGACGGGTCCGCCGCCGTGGCGCTGCGCCAGACCCCTTCAGGCCGGTCGCTGTTCGTCGGCGTACCGGGGTTGACGTCCGAACTGCTGCGGCTCGCCGCCCGCGCCGCCGGGGTGCACCTGTTCACGGAGGACGACTGCAGCGTGTACGCTCAGGCGCCCTTCCTGGTGGTCCACGCCGCCGCGAACGGGCCGGTCCGCATCGACACCGGCCGGACCGGCCCCGTGCGCGACCTGCTCAGCGGGAAGGTCGTCGGGCGCGGTCCCAGCATCACGCTGCCGCCGCTGCGGCGCGGCGAGACACGGTTGCTGCGCTACTGAGCGATCGGATGGAAGCGCCGGAACGCGCCGATGGGCCGCGAGCACTTCCCGGGCCTTGACCGGGGGTCCGTCAGCAGGTGCTTTGCGCCCTCGGCGCGAACGCTGGAGCATGCGGCAGCGTGCCTTCCGTCCACCGTCGTGGACGCAGGGCGGCGCGCGAAGGGGAGGGGATTCGCCATGGGATTGCCGCGCCTGGTCCTGTTGACCTTCGCGGCGGTGACCGTCGTTATCGCCGCCTGGCACACGGCCGAAGCCTGGCACGTCCTGGGAGCGACCCGTTCCCCCCTCGTGGCGGGCGAGGTGATCCGCCGGGAGCCGTGGCGCCGGTTCGGCCGGGTCCCCGCGGGGCGTCTGTCGATCCGCATCCTCGGGTCGGACACGGTCGTCGTCGCCGAGACCGACCGGACGGCCCTGGAGGGACTACCCCATCGGGTGCGGTTCCACTACACGGGAGACCCCGGGCGGGAGGTGTTCGTCGAGGGCGAGGAGCAGCCCTTGTGGGTGGCGCTCTTCTTGTGGGCGGTCTCCGGCGGCCTCATCCTGGTGCTGTGTGGCGGCCCTCTCCTGCGGCGCCGTCGATCCGGCAGCGGACGCACGGCTGCCTGACGGCGCTGCGCAGGGTCCTACTATAACGAGCGCGCCGCCCGAATCGTCCCGGACAACCTGCGCCGCGTTGTCGCCGGAGAACCGCTCATCAACGTCGTAGGCAAGCGGGAGGGCTACCACTCCGCCAGGGAAGGAGTGCTGACATGAACGATCAGTCGCCCGTGGAATTGGTGGCCGCGACACCGCCGCTGCCGGTGCTCCCGAGCACACAGGGGCGGACGTGGGGGCGCCGGGTCGCGTCGTGCGTCTGTATTCTGAGCGCCTTCGGTCTCATGATAGACCTGTTTTTGTGGTTCGTGGTCCTGCAGACGGGAGCTTCGTGGGAGCGGGGATCGCCGACGCCGGCCCTGAGGGCGGAGCGGGAGGCGAGCCTCGCACGCACGAGCTTGCTGCTGGGGGGCGGGCTGGTCGTGTCCGTGCTCGCCCTGGCAGGCTCGACGCATGTGTTGCTGCGTCGTGAGCGGCGGCCGCGTATACACGCCCCGCGCTGACCCCTGCAGACAGCCGTCCCCATGGCGAGAGCGGTAGTGCCCGTGGCGAAAGAGCGCCACCTGCAGCCGGTCGCAGGACACACCCGACTCAGCGCCGTGGGATCGGGCACGGGACGGTTGTAACCGGAGCAGGGTGGCACGTGTCAGTAACCAGAGCCGGGCGCCTATCACGCGGAGTGACCCCAACCGTTGTGGAACCGATTCGCACGGTGGCCGGCGACGTCGGGAAACTATCAGAAGTTTGCGGAGTAAACGCCATGAAAAACCGATTAACCGCCCTGATTGCCGCCTCGGTGGGCGCCGCAACCGCGACATCCACCGTGCTCCTCACCTCCCGGGTGGGGGCGCAGCAGAAGCGACCCGCCGCGGAAGGTCCGAACCACGAATGCCAGGTCCGTCTGAAACAGGTCGCGCTGGGCATGATGATGTACGTGCAGGACTACGACGAAAGATTTCCGCCCATGCAGACGGCAAAGCAGGTCCAGAACCGGCTGCGTCCGTATGTGAAGCGCGAGGCCGTCTTTTACTGTCCCGTGACCCGGCAGCCCTACCAGCCCATCAAGGCGATGGGCGGGAAAAGCTTGGCCGGCGTGAGCGACCCGGCGAAGACCCCCATGCTCTTCGATTCCAGGCGGCACCCGGACGGGACCGAGAATACCGCCTATGCGGACGGGCGTGTCCTCGCAGGGAAAGGCTCGCCGGCGGCGAGGAAGCGAATCGGGCACTGACGAACAGGCCGCGCGGCAGCTCGGTATGCGGAAAGGGGTCGCAACGCGCGCTGCGGCCCCTTTCCGCGCTCCGTCGTCCGTTTACAGGCCGCCGTCGGCCCAGTTCCGGCCACCGGCCGTGTCCGGCCAGATCGCGAAGGTCAGACCGGGTCCCTGCACGTTGACGAACAGCGTCCGTCCGTCGAGGCTGAAGGTCGCGCCGGCGAACTCGCTCCCCTCCTGGCCGGGGACGGTGTTCTTGGCGAGCCTGAAGATCCGTCCCCGCGGCGTCAGGCCGTGGACGAACTCTTCACCGCTGCCGTCCTCGCACAGGATGAGGCCGCCGCCGGGGCTGACGCACAGGTTGTCCGGCGCGTTCAAGACCGCCGCGTCGGGCGACTCGAAGATCAGGGTCAGGAATCCCTGGTCGTCGCCGACGGGGCGGTACTCCCAGATCTGCCCCTGCCCGGCGTTGCCGCCGCTGGTCGAGTCGAAAAAGATGCTGCCGCCGCCGCTGCCGAACCCGCTGCCGCCGTCCCCGCCGCCGTACCACGCCCCCTCGAGGCGGGCGAAACGCGCCCCGCCCGCCGCGAAGCCCTGGGCGAAGACGGACGTGGTGGGGGTGATCGTTGCGGGGTCCGGGTCGGGGATGTCCACCCAGGTGCACAGGAGCTGGCGGCCGGGGCGCTGACCGGTCCGCGTGTCGTACTGGGGCTGGTGCTTCACGGCGAGCATCTGGAGGCGGCCGCCGAGGGCGAGCCGGCCCGGGACGGCGGGGATGAAGCGGTAGAAACCCGACGTGCTGCCGGCGTCCTCGGTCTCGTAGACGATCCCGGTCGCCGGGTCCACGGCGACGGCTTCGTGGGAAAAGCGGCCCATCGCCGTGAGCGGAATGGGCTCGGCCTCGCCGCGGAGCGGGACCTCGAAGTTGTAGCCGTGGCGCTCCCGCAGGGTGTTGCCGCCCGCCGGGGCGAGCGTCGTTTCCTCGCTGCTTATCCAGGTGCCCCAGGGCGTTTGTCCGCCGGCGCAGTTGCGGATCGTGCCGCTCAGGCTGGCGAAGGACTGTTCCAGCAGGCGCGTCTCCGGGTCGACCACGAGGGTCGTCGTGCCGCCCGCCGCCGACGGGTCGTACGGCTTGGTGCCGAAGGCGACGGTTGTAGCGCTGCCTCCGCCCTGCTCGTGGTTGCGGACGATCCGGATGCGGCCGTCGGCGTCGGCGAACGCGGCCTGGCCGTCGTGGGAGCCGGGCGTGATTCTGCCGTCGCTCATCGGCGTGCCCCGCCGCCCGATGGCCGTGTACCGGAAGCCGCCGGGGAGGGCGAGCAGGGCCTGCCCCCGGTAGTCGGGGAGCGATCCGATGGCGGCTAGGAGGGGGGCGTCGGCGTTGACGGGCAGCCGGGGGAACAACTCCCCGAAGCCCGCCGCCCGCCCGCTGCGATCCAAACCGCGGGCGTCGCCCATCTGGGCCATCGCGCCGCGGGCGATCAGAGCTTCGAAGCCGAGAAGCGAACCGCCGATCAGGGCGGTGCTGCGCAGGAAACAGCGCCGGTCGAGTTTGTCCAAAAGAAATCTTCCTTTCAACCGAAGCGGGGCCGCCTGAAGTGCGGCTCAGCAGTCTCCCTTTCACTCCGCGAGTTCGTGCGTTCGTACCGCCCGGTAAGGTCGCCGCAGAAGCGTGCCGGTCCGGCGTACCCCTGGCAACGGGCAGCGGGGTGGATGCCCCCCGTCACACACGAAAAGTCTAACGCATCGACGTTAAGCCTTGTTTAAACCGTTGTTAAGGTTTCATTAAGAGACTGCGGGTGTATCGTCGCGCCCGCGTTCCTGCGAGCGGCCCAGAGCACCCCTCAGGAGATCTCGGGCAAGCGGACGCACGAGATGCTGCCCAACCGCCGGCTCCTCGTCTGCGAGAACAAGCCGCACGGCATCCGCACCACCGAAGCTTCACGCCTTAACGAAGACCTGCTCGCCTTCGTCAACGGTCTTCCTTCCCTTCCTCCTGGATCACCGAACCTGGACGAGGCCCTCGCCCCTCAGGGCAGTTGGCCTGCTCTACCCTGTGATATCCAGAAGCAAGGGTGGAAACCGGTATACTGGAACCTGAGACTGGGGTTCGCCGACCCACTTGCACGGACGCGCACGCGGCTAACTGCGCCTTGGCCAGAGTGGCTGCCCTGCATCGGGGGCGGCCGGTCGGCGCACCGCTTCACGGAGGGAAGTTGCTTGATGGCGTCGGTTGATATAGTGAAATTCATCTCCCGTTCCACTGAGCTCGTTCAAATAGGAGACAATTTCAGGGGCCTGTGCCCGTTCCACGCCGAGGAGCAACCAAGATTCGTGGTGAATCCGCTCCGGCGACGCTGGCACTGCTTCGGCAGCTGTGCCGAGGGCGGCGACGTTTCCCGGTTCCTGATGAAGGCCGATGGTTTCACCACGCCCAAGCCGCGCGCTGGCTCGACGAGTGGAAGAAGCGAGGGGCATGAGCAGGAGTGGGCATGGCGAGGTCTTCAGAAAAGGGCGCCGAC
>CADCTO010000367.1 GCA_902805585.1 uncultured Armatimonadota bacterium
GCCTTGATTTCGGCAAGGCGCTCCGGCGCCCGCGCGTCTGCGGGCTGCGCGTAGAAAAAGATGCGCGCCGGCTTCGTCCGCTCCCCGCGTCGCACCAGCAACGTGATGCCGACACCGACCTGAATACCGAACACGTTGTGCGTTGTGCCGGAAAGCCGGGGGTTCCTCCGTACATTCCCGCCGCAGTCCAAATGGTAGACCGTGGTGAAGCCGTCGGCGAGATGCCTGCGCATCCCGTCAAATGCCAGGTTGTCCAGGAACGAGTTGTTGCTGACAAACGCAATAATCCCGTCGCGTCCCTGCAAGCGGTCGGTCGCCCATCGGAAAAACTTCACGTAGGCGTCGCCGAGCTTATTGCGAAGCGTCGCCTTCGATGCTTTGGCGTAAGTCGTTGCCACGCGTCCGTCCACGACCGCGTACGGGCGGTTCTTGTTGTTGTCGTTCTCGCTCTTCTGGCCCACGTTGTAGGGCGGGTTGCCGAGGATGACCGTGATCGCCGCGTCCTTCTCGCGCTGCACCCGCTCCGTGTTCGGCTCCCCGAACATCGAAAGCTGCTGCGCCTCCGCCAGCGCCAGCGTGTCCGTGAAGCACAGCCCCTCGAACGGGGCGTACTCGCCCGCCTGCGCGAAATACGCGTGCTCGATGTTCAGGCTGGCGATGTAGTACGGCAGCAGCATCACCTCGTTGGCGAACAACTCCCCCGCGTACTTGCGCCGCAGGTCGCGCCGGTTGATGTGGTGGGTGATGAGGTTGACCACGAAGTTCCCGGTCCCCGTGCAGGGGTCCAGCACGGTCACGCCTGGGTCCGACAGCGACGAGCCGAACTCCGCCCGCAGCACCTCCTCCACGCTCGCGCACAGGAACGAGACGATCTCCTGCGGCGTGTAGACGATGCCGTAGGTGTCGGCCTGCCGCGTCGAGAAGCCCTGGAAGAACCGCTCGTAGACGCGGTTCAGGAAGCCCTGCTTCTCGTTCCAGTCCGTGATGCCCCGGCCCTTGGCCTCGATGGCGCCGTAGTAGCGGTCCAGCTTCCGCAGGAACTCCTGCCGGTTGAACGCCCGACTGGTCAGCGCGTCGATCACGTTCTCGATCTCGGCCGCGATCACGTTGCGCCGCGTGAAATCCGGGTTCTCGAAGATCGTGCGGAACAGCCGCTCTGTCAAGAGGTGCTGGACCAGCATCTCCTCGATGGTCTCGGCCGCGATCTGCGGGTTCAGCGCCGTCCGGCACAGCTCGTGGAAGGCGGCGAACGCGCGGATAAAAGCCGGGTTGCCCTCCCGCTCGTGGGCGATGATCTCCTTCAGGTCCTGCGCCAGGGCGGGCAGGTCCAGGGCGAACGCGTCCACGGCCCGGTAGAACTCGGCGATGTCCGGCGCCTCGTAGGTCACGAACTGGCGCACCAGGTCGCGCAGCTCCGCCGGCTTCGTCAGGTCGTACTCGGTGCGGTTCGCGCGGCCCCCCTGGAACAGCAGGGCGCGGCGCGTGTCCTCGAACAGCGTGTTGGAAAGGGGGTAGCCCAGCGCGATCTTTTTGCGGACCTCGGTCTCCAGGTCGTCGCCGGTGTCCTTGGCCTCCCAGTAGCCCCGCGCCAGCCGGGCCGCGTCCAGGAACGTCGCGTCCGGCCGCTTGCCGTTGGGCAGGGGCCGCTCCGGCACCAGCGTCCAGCCCGCGTCGCGCCCGGCCTCGGCCAGCAGGTTCTGCATCGCGCTCCGCAGCGCCGACTCGTGCGCCACGCCCAGCCCGCCGTACTGCTTCAGCGCCGCGTAATATGTCTCGATAGCCTGCATGGTAATCCGCCGTTCGGCGCGGGGCGTGGGGGTTCCTGCCACGCCCAAGTTTCTACCACGCTTCTACCTCCCATGTACCACGCTTCTACCTACCGGCCGACTCCGGGGTGTTTCACGGGCGGAACGCGGCCCCGCCCCACCGCGCCGCGAAACCGATGCCACCGGGGTAGACTCAACCGGAACAGACTGACCCGAAAGGACGTGCCCGTGATCGACCCCGACGCGTTCGAGGCCCTGCTGCGCGAACTCGAACAGACCGCCGACGACTTCTGGAACATCGGCCGCGACAACGCCCAGTTCCTGGCCCTGCTCATAAAGACCCTGAACGCCCGGCGCGTCCTCGAAGTGGGCGCCTCCAACGGCTATTCGACGCTCTGGTTCGCCCGCGCCCTGCGCCCGTCCGGCGGCGGCGAAGTCGTCACCATCGAGCACGACCCCGCCCGCGCCGCCCGTGCGCGGGAGAACTACCGGCGCGCCGGGCTGACCGACTGCATCACGCTCCACGAAGGCGACGCCCGCGCCCTGATCGCGAAGCAGGACGGTCCGTTCGACTTCGTGTTCCTGGACGCCGAGAAGGGGCAGTACGCCGGGTACCTGCGCGACGTGCTGCCCCTCGTGCGCCCCGGCGGCCTGATCGTCGGCGACGACACCCGGTCCCTGCGCTACCAGATGACCGAGTACGTCCACCTTGCGTTCCATTCGCCCGAACTGGAGTCGGTCGAGGTGCCCATCGACGACGGGATCATCCTGTCCTACAAAATCCCGATCTGAGCGGACCCCCCGGCGCGATCGGTGACGCTCCCGCTTCGTTCACAGCCGTCGCCCCCGGCGGCGGCGGAACCGGCGGGCATTCCGCTCCGTAAAAAGTGGAGGTACAGGCGCCGCTGCCGGATAAAAGACGTGCGGTGGGGAGGCAGGCACGATGGCCGACGTTCAGCTAAACCTGGTCGTGATCCGCGCCGCCGACACGGAGCGGGCGGCGCGGTTCTATCGCGTGCTCGGTCTCGATTTCGTCGCGCATCGTCACGGCAGCGGCCCGGAGCATCTGGCCTGCGAATCGGGTTCCGCCGTTTTCGAGATCTACCCGCGACGTGACGACGCCGACAGCACGGCCGCGACGCGCCTCGGCTTCCGGGTCGCCCGTCTGAACGCCGTCCTCGACGAACTCCGTGGCGCGGGTGTGCGCGTCGTCTCGGCGGCGAAAGCGTCGCCCTGGGGCCGGCGCGCCGTGGTCGAAGACCCGGACGGGCATCGGGTCGAACTTACGGAGTCGGAACCCGGCCCCGCCGGTTGAAGGGGCCGCGGACGCGGTCTTCCGTCCGCAGGCCCTGCTGTCAAGCAGAATAAAAACGCACACAGGAACTTCCCATGTCTCGAAACTGGATGCTCCGGACCATGCCGATCTGGCTGGGGACGCTGCTCGCGGGCGCGGGCATCGGCGGCTTCCTGGCGCAGCGCAAGGGCGCCGCGCCGTCGTCGCTGCCGCCGTCCCTCGATTTCGCCGCCGCGGCGAACGCGGCGCCGCCGTACGCGGCGTCGGGGGAGCCCATCGTGCGGGCGGTCCAGCGCGCCGCCCCGGCCGTGGTCTCGCTGGACACGACGGCACGCTACGCGGTGCGCATCTTCGACGACCCCGCCGACGCGTTCTGGGGGCAGGGCGGGCGCGTGGAGCAGCGCGAGCGGACGGCCGGCGCCGGGTCGGGCGTGCTGCTGCCCGGCGGCTACGTCCTGACCAACCAGCACGTCGTCGAAGGGGTAGTGGAGAACGGCGGGCGCATCACCGTCACGCTCTTCGACGGGCGCAAGCTCCAGGGGACGGCCGTCGGCGCCGATCGATCGACCGACATCGCGCTGATCAAGGTGCCCGGCAAGAGCCTGCCCGCCGCGCCGCTGGGCTCGACCAACGCCCTGATGCCCGGCCAGACCGTGATCGCCATAGGCAACCCCGTCGGCCTGTCGGCGTCCGTCTCGTCCGGCGTCGTGAGCGCGCTGGGGCGGCCGTTGGCGTTCGAGGGACGCACCTACGAGAACCTGATCCAGACCGACGCCGCCATCAACCCCGGCAACTCGGGCGGCGCGCTGGTGGATCTGGCCGGGCGCGTCGTGGGCGTCAACACCCTGGTGCGCTCGGACGCGCAGAACATCGGCTTCGCCATACCCATCACCACCGCCCTGCGCGTCGCCGACGAACTGAAGCGGCACGGGAAGGTCCGGCGCCCGTGGACCGGCCTGATCGTGATGGACGTGACGCCCCGCATCGCCGCGCTGCTGGACCTGCGCGCGGCTACCGGCGTGGTCGTGCGCGGCGTGTACAGCAACTCCCCGGCCGCGGCCGCGGGCATGGCGCGCGGCGACGTGATAGTGGCGATGGCGGGAAAGCCGGTACGCAACGAAGGGGACTTCCGCCGCATCCTCACGCCGCTCAAGATCGGCCAGGAAGTCGCCCTGACGGTCGTACGAGAAGGGCAGCGCGGGACGGCGCGCTTTCGGCTCAGCGAGGCGCCGTGACCGTCCCCACCTATCCCCCCTGCCCCCTTCCCTGACAAGCCCTCCGGGAGGGAAGGGGGAGCTAATCACGATCTCCTGGCGATGCTTCGCGCGAGGCATGGGGCAGAGCAGACGGGAGTCCGGTGGAACTCGCTTCGCCTCCGCCACTGGCTCCCCCTTCCCTCCCGAAGGGCTTGTCAGGGAAGGGGGCAGGGGGGTTAGGTCGGTCGCACGACCCACGCGCCCGGCTCCAACCGGGCGCCGCGGGCGAAATCGGCGGCGGGCATGGCGCCCTTGTTCTCCGGCTGGACGCGCGTGAGGAGGAGAAAGCCGGAGCGGGTGGCGACGACGATGCCGTCCTTGCGGATCTGGGCCACCGTTCCGGCCGCGCCGTCGCCTGCCTCCGGCCGCGCTTCCAGCACTTTCAGCAGACGGTCGCCGATCTGGACGAAGGCGCCGGGGCGGGGGGTCACGCCGCGCACGCGTCGGGCCAGGGCGTCGGCGTCTTCGGACCGCGGGTCCAGGAAGCCCATCTCGCGCGTTATCGGAGGGGCCAGTGTGACGCCGGCTTCGTCCTGCACGGTGGGGGTGACGGTGCCCGCATCGAGCCGGTCGAGGGTCTCCACGAGCAGGGGCGCGCCCAGAACGGCGAGGCGCGGCTCCAGGGTGCCGACCGTATCGTCAGGCCGGACGGGCTCGTGGGCGACCAGGAACGTCGGACCGGTGTCGAGCGTGGCTTCCATCTGCATCGTCGCGACGCCGGTCTCCGTATCACCGGCGATGAGGGCGTGATGGATCGGGGCCGCGCCCCGCCATCGCGGGAGCAGCGAGGCGTGGACGTTGACGCCGCCGTGGGGGGGCAGGTCGAGCAGGGACTGGGGGATGATCTGGCCGAACGAGACGACCACGAGCGCGTCCGGCGCCAGTTCGCGCACGGTTTCCGGGAACGGTTTGCGGCGCACGCGCTCCGGCTGATGGACGGGGTAGCCGAGCGCGAGTGCCAGCTCTTTGACCGGCGACATCTGCACCTGACGCCCGCGCCCCTTGGGCCGGTCCGGCTGCGTCACGACGCCCAGCACGGTGTGGCGGGGCCGCGCTTCGTGCAGCGCGTGGAGCACCGGGACCGCGAACGACGAGGTGCCGAAAAAGAGGACGCGCATCCCGTTAGGTCCCGCTACTCGGCGGGGGCGTCTTCGCGGCCCGGGGTCTCCATGTGCAGGGTGGCCGGGTCGGCGAGGTCGATGAACAGGATGCCGTCCAGGTGGTCCACCTCGTGCTGGATCACCCGGGCCTCGAACTCCGTGGCACGCAGGCGAATGGGGCGCCCGGCCCCGTCGAGCGCCTTGACGGTGATTTCGTTGGCGCGCGGCACGACGCCCCGCAGCCCGGGGATCGACAGGCAGCCCTCCTCGGGCTCCATCTGCTCGCCCTTCTTCTTCAGGATGACCGGGTTGATGAGCGCCTGCAGCCCCTCGCCCACGTCGTAGACCAGGAGCCGGATGCTCTTGCCGACCTGCGGCGCGGCCAGCCCCACGCCGTGGGCGCGGTTCATGATGTCGCCCATCTCCGCGATCAGGGCCTGGATCTCGGCATCGACCCGGTCGAGCGGTTCGGCGACCTGCCGCAGCACGGGGTCGCCGTACTTGACAATGCGGCTGTCGTCGAACGGGATCTTTTCCAGCTTTTCAACAAGTTCGTCGGGTTCGGCCACCCCGGGGGTGGCTTCGGTCGTGGTCGTCGGCATCACGGGCAGTCCTTACGTTGTCCTGCCCTTATTGTAGCACAAGGCGGGGCCGCGCTACACGTCCAGAACGGTCTGCGCGGCCTCGCTCAGGCGTGTCCGGGTCTCCGGGCGAAGGTATTTGCGCTGGTCCAGCTGCTGCGGCTGGTCGCGGCGGCAGAAGTACGAGTGCATCGCGCGCCGCCGATCCGGGCTCGTGTTCCGCGTGCCGCCGTGCCAGGTGTGGCTGTTGAAGATCACGACGGTCCCGGCGGGCGCCAGAAGCTTCACCTCGTTCGGGTGCGTCCCCGTGGGGTCCGGGAGGTCGTCCGAAGGGGCCTTGCCGCTCCGGTGCGAGCCGGGAACGACGCGCGTCGCGCCGTTGGTCT
>CADCTO010000368.1 GCA_902805585.1 uncultured Armatimonadota bacterium
GGGCGGGTCGCGCCGTCACTCAATACCGGATCGGGCGCCGTCACCCGGCCCGCCGCCTTGAGCGAGGGGAATGGGTTGACCAGCAGGCCGTCGGGCGCGAACAGCTCGAAGTGCAGGTGCGGCCCGCTGGCGAGGCCGCTGTCGCCGACGTAGCCGATGAGCTGGCCGGCGGCCACGCGGTCCCCCGGGCGCAGATTGGGGGCGAACATGAAGTCGCGTGTGCCCCGGTTGTCGTTCGTGCCCGGCGTGTCGTCGTTGAGGTGCGTCCCCAGACACTTATAGCCGTTGTCGCCGTAGACCCAGAAGGTCTGCGTCTTGAAGCCCAGCACTCCCGGGAACGGCGCGACGACGGGCCGCATTTTCGGGGCGAGGATGTCGATGCCCGTATGACGGTGCGAGCCGCGGTCGGCGTTGTAGCCGTTCCGCCAGCGGGTCGCGCCGAGCACCGGGAAGACCATCGGGACCACCACCCTGCGGTCGGGCAGCGGGCTGGTGACGAACGGGGCGATGGGCGGGCGCGGGTTGTTCGGCCCGCCGCCGATCTGCGCCGGAGCGGCGGCGGTGGCCACGCCGGCCGCTGCGCACAGGGCCACGGCAAGGCACGCCGCGACCACGGCACGCTTTGGATTTACCATCGTGATTCTCCTCGTTCGGGTTCGGCTGTGTGGAGCGGGACACTCGTGCTCCCGGCGTCCCCGACCCAGTGTAGCCCATAGGTGCTCGCCCTGTCACACACCATGCGAATGCAGGAAGCCGCCGCCGGGTTGGCGAATAGCATCGTTTAGCCGCTATACTGTTCCCATTCTGCTGAGCGTGTCGCAACGAGGCGGGGCGCGCGGGCGAGGTCTGCCCAGCTTCCAGGAGTCCCGAATCGTTGAAAGCTTCCGAATACTTCATCCCGACCCTGCGCGAGGTCCCCGCCGAGGCGGAGATCGTCTCCCACCAACTGCTCCTGCGCGCCGGCTTCATCCGCAAGACCGCCGCGGGCGTCTATTCGTACCTGCCGCTCGCGTGGCGCGTGATCCGCAAGATAGAGCAGATCCTGCGCGACGAGATGGACCGCATCGCCTGCCTGGAGATGCGCATGCCGACCCTGCACCCCCGCGAGGTGCTGGAGGAGACCGGGCGCTGGGACGTCCCCGTCGTGTACCACCTCAAGGACCGCCGCGACGCTGACTTCGCGCTGGGCTTCACGCACGAGGAGGTCATCACCGACATCGTGCGGCGGGACGTGCGCTCGTGGCGCGGCCTGCCCCTGCTCGTGTACCAGTTGCAGACGAAGTTCCGCGACGAACCCCGTCCGCGTGGCGGCGTGATCCGGTCGCGCGAGTTCATCATGTTCGACGCCTACTCCTTCGACGTGGACGAGGCGGGGCTGGACGTGAGCTACCACAAGATGCGCGTCGCCTACGAGAACGCGTTCCGGCGCATGGGGACCGACTTCCTGATGGTCGAGGCCGACGCGGGCGACATCGGCGGCACGGGAAGCCACGAGTTCATGGTGCTCTCCGAGGGCGGCGAGGACACCGTTCTGCGCTGCACGAACTGCGGATACGCGGCCAACGCCGAGCGGTGCGCGGTTCCCCCGCCCCCGCCGGCTCCGGCCAACGGCGAGAAGCCGCTGGAGATCGTGTCCACGCCTGGCGTCCGGCGCGTCGAGGAGGTGGCGGGGCTTTTGGGCACGTCGCCGTCCGCGC
>CADCTO010000369.1 GCA_902805585.1 uncultured Armatimonadota bacterium
GACCCGACGGCTCCTGGGACGCGGAGCGCCACGGACGCTGCTCCGAGGGCGGCCAGGTGATTCTGGCGCACGACGGGGCCATCTTCGATTTCGGACGCCTCGCCACCGGAAAATGGGCCGTACAGATGGAGATGGACAGCCGCGCGTCCTGGTTCATCGACGGCTTCTTGCGGGGGGCCGGCAGTGCGAGTTGCCGCCGGTCCCGGCGCCTGTTGGGGCACACCTACGTGGCGTGTAAGGTCGACGGCGGCGTCGGCGTCGGCGTTTGCCCCATCACGCACCTTTTCCTGGTCTGCTTCGTCCCTGACCGATCCGGGCGCGGGCGCCCCCGGGTGCCTGAAGCCGTTTACCTGCCTCACGGCACCCCGGAACCCTGGGTCGTCACAGGGGGTGGGCTGGCAAACCCCGATCATAACGCACCGCAACCGGCGGGCGCGCCAGGCTCGCAAGCGAAACCGTGAAGCACGGACCGCTCCGAACACGGCATATCCAAGGGACTTACGCTCCCCCGGCGCCGTCGGAGCGCGGCAAGCGCTCGCGTCGCCGGTCTCCGGGCGGGCGGCCCATCGCGGAATCCACACGCGCTCGCTTAACGGCAGGCCCGCACGGGGAAGTCGATACCACCGAGTGACCCGCCCGCCGTGTGATCGGCGGGCGGGGGAGCACCGTGCCGCGCTGGGCCGCCTTCTTCGGCACGCCGGCGGCCCTGAAACGATGTGTCAGTGGTTCGGCGTCGAGACCTCTTCGAGCGTCTCCACCTTCAGGTCGTCCGACTGGGTATCCACGGCGAGGTCACCCAGCGACACCATGCCGACCAGACGGTCGCCGTCCGTGATGGGCAGGCGGCGGATCTGGTGCGTCTGCATCATCTGCGCGGCCATGTGGATGGTGGTGTCGGGGCTGGCCGTTTCGGGACGCGGCGTCATGAAGCCGCTGACGGCCGAATCGAGCGGGCGCTGGTCCGCGATCACCTTCACGCACAGGTCACGGTCCGTCACGATGCCCACCAGCTTGTCGTTCTCGACGATCGGGATCGAGCCGACGTCCTCGTCGCGCATCATCCGGGCCACTTCGTGAACCGGCGAGTCGGGACGCGCCGACCGCACCTCCGCCGTCATAATCTCTCTCACAGTCCTTGCCATAACCTCGCTCCTCCTGTCGATGCGTTGCGGCTGATCCGCTGACTCTACGGCTTACCCGGCGGGCGAGCCGGGCAAACGCCGTTTCCAGACGCGACCGGACCCACGGGACGGGCCGCCGCGGGCGTGCGTTTCGGCGCGGCGTGCGCCTGTCGGAACGCTTTTTGTTGATGGGGCGCATGGACCTGTGTGGCGACTTGGGTTATCATGAACCTGAACACAGAACGCGCACACCCTGCGACCCGCAAAGGAGCCTGAAGACCGCCCGATGAGCCTGCCCACCCCGCTTTCGCCCGCCGCCGCCGCGCCCGACCTCCCGCGCCCGGAACACCCGCGCCCGGATTTCGTGCGCGAGCCGTGGATCAACCTGAACGGACGCTGGCGCTTCGCCTTCGACCCCGAGAACGTCGGCGAGCAGAAGCGCTGGTACCGCCGGACGCACCCCGCCGCGGCCGCCGCCGCCCTGGCCGCGGGCGGCGACCCCCGCCCCCCTTCCTTTGAAGACCCCTTCGTCCAGGAGATCGTCGTCCCGTTTCCGTGGGAGAGCCGCCTGTCGGGCCTGAGCGCGACGGACTACAAGGGGGCGGCCTGGTACCAGCGCGCCGTCACAGTCCCCGCCGACTGGGCCGAGCACGACGACGATGAGGCCCCCGCGGGCCCGCTCGACGCTACCGGCCTGCCGGGGATGGAAGACACGGCCACCTCGTGGACGGCCATCGGGTCTAACGTCGCGTGGCGCAAAAAGCCGTACCTGTGCTTCGGCGCGGTGGACTGGGGCGCGAAGGTGTGGGTGAACGGGCGCTTCGTGGGCGAGCACGTCGGGGGCTACACGCCGTTCGCCTTCGACCTGTCGCACTATGTGCGCCCCGGCAGGCCCGCGACCGTTACCGTGCGCGCCTACGACGCCTGCGACGCCGACACGCTGCTGGGCAAGCAGACCTACAACTGGTACACCCATTCGGGCGGCATCTGGCAGACCGTGTGGCTGGAGGGGCGCCCCGACGCGCACATCGCGCACATCCACGTCACGCCCCACCTGGAACCCGGGACGGCCACGTTCGCCGTAAACATCGCCGCGCCGCAGGGTATGGCGGGCGGCGCGTACCGCCTCGCCGTCACGTCCTCCGACGGCGTGTTCCCGGTCGCGGAACAGGGCGTGATCCTGGACGCGGAGCAGACCGCCTGCACCCTCCAGGTCGCCGTGCCGAACCCGAAGGCGTGGTCGCCGGAAGCGCCGCACCTGTACGACTGCACGGTCACATTGACACCGGACGGTGCGCCGCCGGGCGAGGCCGACGCGGTGACGACCTACTTCGGCCTGCGCTCCATCACCCGCGGGCGCTGGAAGGACAACCCCTACGAATACGTCTTCCTGAACGGCGAGCCCGTCTATCTGCGGGGCGCGCTGGACCAGGCGTTCCACCCCGAGGCGCTGCACGCCTACCCCACCGACGAGGCGATCCGCGCCGACGTCGAGGCCGCCAAGGCGCTGGGGCTGAACATGCTGCGCTGCCACATCAAGGTCAACGACCCGCGCTACTACTACTGGGCCGACCGGCTCGGCCTGCTCGTCATGTACGACCTCCCCTCGGCCAGCGTCTACACCCCGACCGCCCGCGCCCACTGGGAGGCCACGTTCCGCCAGGCGCTGGAACGCGACTACTCCCACCCCTCGATCTTCGCCTGGATCCTGTTCAACGAGACCTGGGGCCTGGAGGAGCACCAGACGCCCACGAGCTGGAACTGGGTGGCACAGATGGTCGATCTGGCCAAGGAGCTGGATTCGACGCGCCTGGTCGAAGACAACTCCGCCTGCCTGTACGACCACGTCAAGACCGACATCAACACGTGGCACTTCTACCTTTCCGACTACGACCGGGCGCGGCGCCACATCGCCCGCGTCACCGAGCAGACGTACGAAGGCTCGCCGTTCAACTACGTCGGCCACCGCTACGGGCACGTCGACGGTTCCGTGGATTTCAAGCAGGGGACGGAGCCCTTCCTGAACAGCGAGTACGCCGGGATCGGCGCGAGCGGCGGCGACAAGGACATCTCCTATTCGTTCAAGTTCCTGACCACCGACCTGCGCCGGCACGGGAAGATCTGCGGCTACGTGTATACCGAGCTTTCCGACATCGAGTGGGAGCACAACGGCCTGCTCAACTACGACCGGTCGCCCAAGCAGTTCGGTTATGACGCCTTCGTACCGGACATGACGGTCGCCGACATCAACGGCGCGGACTTCGTCGGGCTGGACTGCCCGCCCTGCCGGACGCTCGCGCCCGGCGGCCGGTTCTCCGCGCCCGCCTTCATCTCGCACTGGGACCGGCGCCCCCTGTCCGACGCCCGCCTCTGCTGGCGCGTCCACATGACCGACCGGTTCGGCGAAACGCGCCCCGTGGACGAAGGCCGCCGCTCCGTCACCCCCGACCAGTACGGCGTCACCGACGCCGGCGCCGTCGGGGTCCGCCTGCCGGACGAGCCGTGCCTGGCGACGATCGCGCTCTGGCTGGAGAACGGCGACGGGACCGTCCGCGCGCGCAACTACGTGAACGTGGACGTGCACAGCCCGGCGGAACCGGTCGCCGCGCAGGAGCGGACGGAGCACGGCTACGCGCTGCGGTTCGGGCCCGACGACTACGCCGACTCGGCCTGGCCGCAGCCCATGCACGGGCCCCAGGGCGGCAAGTTCGGCGCCAGCGGCGCGGGCTGGGTCGAGTACGAGCTGCCCGCACCGCCCGACCTGGACCCGGACGCCGTCCGGGGATTGCGCCTGGTCTTCGAAGCCGGCGCCCGCACGGCGTCGAACCGGATCGGCTGGAAAAAACCGCGCCCCGGTACCGGCCACTACCCGCAGACCGAAGCCGTCGCGCTGCCCACCGACCTCGTGGTCTCCGTCAACGGCGTCGCGCTCACGGACGCCCCCGTCCGCCTGCCCGACGACCCCGCCGACGCCCGGGGTGCGCTCAGCGCACACCTGAACCCGAACTTCGAGCTGGCCTCCTACGGCTTCCTGACCCGGCTGGAGGCGTCGGGCGAGACGCTGCGGCGCATCCTGGCGGGGACGGAGGACGGCCGGATGGTCGTCCGCTTCGAGGTCCCGCGGACGGGGTCCGCACGGGCGGGCGGGCTGAACCTGTACGGCGCGCGCATGGGCGCCCACCCGGTCGATCCCACCCTGTTTCTGGACCTGTAAGCTTCTATGCTGCGCTTTATCCTGGGCCGACTCGCGCTGGCCGTGCCCACGCTGCTGGCGATCTCGTTTCTCGTCTTCTTCGCCGGGTACCTGTCGCCGGGCGACCCGGTGGACATCATCGCGGGCGAGAAGGCGTCGGCGGAGACGCGGGAGCGGGTGCGCCGGGCCTACGGGCTGGACCGGCCGCCGCTGGAACGCTACGGCAACTACGTCGGGGCCATCGTGCTGCGCGGCGACTTCGGGCGCTCGTACTTCAACAACGGCGAGCCCGTGACGGCCATCATCCGGCGCGGCTTTCCGACTACGGCGGCACTCGCCGTCCTGGCCCTCGCGCTCTCGCTCGTCGTCGGCGTCTCGGTCGGCATCCTCGCCGCCGTGTCGGCGAACCGCCCGCCGGACCGTATCGCCATGGGGACAGCGCTCGCCGGGGTCGCCGTCCCGTCGTTCGTGCTCGGGCCGGTCCTGGTGCTCCTGTTCGGGCTGCGGCTCGGCTGGCTGCCCGTCCAGGGGTTCTCGCTCAACCCCGTGGACGAGCGGCTGTACCCCGAATACTTCGTCCTGCCGGCCATCGTGCTGGCGGCGCGCTCGTCCGCCTTGATCGCGCGCCTGACGCGCTCCTCGATGCTCGACGTGCTGCGGGCCGACTATATTCGTACCGCCCGCGCCAAGGGCCTGGGGACGGGCGCCGTCCTGTTCAAGCACGCGCTCAAGAACGCGTTCCCGCCGATCCTGACGGTCGCGGGCACGACGTTCGGGTACCTGCTGTCCGGCTCGTTCGTGGTCGAGACGTTTTTCACGATCCCCGGTATCGGCTACCAGTCGATCCAGTCGATCCTCCAGCGCGACTACCCCGTGATCCAGGGTATGGCGCTGCTGCTGGCGACCATCTTCGTGGTCGTCAACCTCGTCGTGGACGTCCTGTACGGCGTACTGGACCCGCGCGCCCGCCTGTCCGGTTCCGGCGGGCGCCGAAGGGCGGGGATGTAGCCGTGGCCGAAGCGAACGTCGAACTGGCCGAGCCGAACGCGCCCGGGGAAACGGTCGGTCCGATGATCCCCCCGACCGGACTTGCCCCGCCGGCGCACGGCACCTGGCGCCGCCTGCTGCGCAACCCGGTCGCGGCCGCGAGTCTGGTCGTGCTACTTTTCATGGCCCTGGTCGCGCTGCCCGCGCCGGCCCTCGCCCCCTACGAATTCGCCCGGCAGGACGCCGGATACCAGCTCGCCGGGCCGTCCGCCCGCCACCCCCTGGGCACCGACGATCTGGCGCGCGACACCCTGTCGCGGCTGGTCTACGGCGCGCGCATCTCGCTCACGGTCGCCGTGCTCGTCGAGGCGTTCGTCGTCACCGTCGGCCTCGCCGTGGGACTGATCGCCGGCTTCTTCGGCGGGCTGGTGGACACGGCGTTGATGCGCGTCACCGACGTGGTCCTCGCCTTCCCCGAGATCCTGCTGGCGATCCTGCTGCTCGGCCTCTTCGGCGCGGCGAGCGCCCGGCCGGAAGCCTCGCTGGTACTCGTGGTCGTCGCACTGGGGGCCACCGGCTGGCCGTCGCTGGCGCGGCTGGTGCGCGGGCAGGTGCTCGGCCTGCGCAAGCGCGAGTTCGTCGAGGCCGCCCGCGCGCTCGGCGCGACGAACGGGCGCATCGTGCTGCGCCACATCCTGCCCAACCTGCTGTCGCCCCTGCTCGTGGCCGTGACCGTGGACGCGGCCGGCGTGATCCTGGCCGAAGCGACGCTCTCGTTCCTGGGCATCGGCGTCCAGCGCCCGTACCCTTCGTGGGGCCGCATGATCAACGACGCGCTCGACTATTACGAGTACCACCCCCGCCTGCTGATCCTGCCCTCGCTGGCCCTGTCGCTGACCGTCCTCGCCCTGAACTTCCTCGGCGACGGCCTGCGCGACGCCCTGGACCCGCGCGCGCGGAACCGTTCCTGATTGCCCGGGGACACAGCGGGTGACCGGGTAGCGCCTGTGGCGGCCACCGCCCTGCTCCCACCTGCCGAGACGTGGGCGTTGCTGGCCGACGTTCACGGTAACCTGCCGGCCCTGGAGCGCGCCCTCGTCCACGTCCGGGAAGCGGGCGCCGCCACGCGCCTCGCGTTCCTGGGCGACGTGCTGGGCGGGGCGCAGGACGAAGTGTGCTGCCGCCGGCTGATGGAGCAGGCCGACATCGCCCTTTTCGGGAACCGCGAGCTGACATTCCTGGCCTCAGCCGCCACACGCAAAGCGCCGCCGCTCCTGCCGCCGGACGTGATCGAATGGCTCCGGGGGCTTCGCGCGACCGCCCGACTCGGCCCGTCCCTCCTGTGCCACTCCTCCCCCGCCAGCGCGCTTCCCGCAGACATCACGGCGGAAAAGGCGCTGGAATGGCGTCGCGACCACCGCCACCTCACCCTGTTCCCCTTCATCCTCGGGCCGCCGTCCGCGCTCGCCGCCGCCCGCGCGCTCGGCCAGGCGCCGGTCTCCGCTGTGTTCTTCGGGCACACGCACCGGCAAGGGGCGTGGGTCATCCGTGACGGCGCCGCCGAACGGCTGACCGATGCCCACGACGTGCCGCTGGACGAGGGCACGACCATCGTCGGCATCGGAGCCGTCGGCCAGGGCGAAGCCGGACGCGTGGAGTTCGCGCTCTACACGCCGGACGCCGGACGCGTGCGGCTGGTCCGTCTGCCGTGAACCGCACGGGGAGCGGCGGGACGTTGCCTCTTTATCCGCGTCTCCCCGCATTGCATAAAACGGGTGTTCGTGCTATAATCTGCCGGAAAAAGAAGGTTTGTACGCGCCCCTCCGGGGGCGCCTGCTTGTCCTTCCCTGCCCCGGCGCGAACGCCGGGGACGATTACGACCATAGGGAGGAACGAACACATGGAGACCGCCTACGAGGCCGTCTACATCATGGACACCGGGCTGCCCGAAGAGCAGGCCACCGGCATCGTGGACAAGTACCGCGACGTCGTGACCCGCAGCGGGGGGACGGTGGACGACATCGACCGCTGGGAGCCCCGCCGCCTGGCCTTCGAGATCAAGGGCCGGCGCGAGGGACTCTACATCGCCATGAATTTCCGGTCCGAGCCCGCGGCCCGGGACGAACTGGACCGGATCTTCCGGATCAGCGACGACGTGATCCGGCACCTGATCATCAAGCAGGACCCGCTGGCGGACCGCTTCCCCTCCAAGGTACGGCAGGCCGAAAGCGAGCGCCGCGAGCGCGAGATGGCCGCCCGCGCGGCAGCCTACCCGCCCCCGGCGCCCGCCCCGCAGCCGGTCACGGACCTCGCGCCCCCTGCGGCGCCGGCGGCGACGGAAGAACCCGCGGCGGCGCCGGCGGAGGAACCCACTGCGGCAGCGTCGGCGGCACCCGTGGCGTCCGAAGACGCGGCGCCGCCTTCCGCGACCGACGAGACCGCCACGCCCGAGCCGATCGTGGACGCGCCCGACGCGGCGGCGGCGGACGCCGTCGCGGTCGATGCCGCACCGACGGAGGAGGAACGAGAGCCGACCGGAGCGTCCGCCTGACAGTATCCGCAGGAACACGTGTAGTGAGAATAGGACCCGGCCCCGGGCGTACGCCCGGGGCCACTGTGTAGCGAATCTTTGACTAGTGTAAAGGAGTTGTGAGATGCTGAATCGGGTGATCTTGATCGGCCGCCTGGCGAACGATCCGGAGTCGAAGTTTACGCCGTCGGGCATTGCCGTGACCCAGTTCCGGATCGCCGTGGACCGTCCCCTTTCCGCCGAAGCCCGCCAGCAGGGCCAGGAGAAGCAGGCCGACTTCATCAGCGTTGTCGCCTGGCGCCAGAACGCCGAGTTCGCCGCGAACTACCTGGGCAAGGGGCGTCTGGTGGCCGTCGAGGGGCGACTCCAGATCCGCGAGTTCGTCACCCAGGACGGGCAGCGGCGGCGCGAGGCGGAGGTGGTCGTCGACAACCTCAAGTCGCTGGAGCGGCCCCGGGACCCCAGCGCCGATCAGGGCGGGGACGAGGGCGGCGGCGGACAGCCGCAGCAGCGCGGCGGGTTCGCGGAACCGGCCCAGGCCCGTGGCGGCGGCGGCCAGGACCGCGCCCCGGCGACAGCCCGTGCCGCAGCGCCGGCGCGCGGCGGCGGCGCGAACGCCCGGAACACGAACAGCACGAACGACGCCTTTGACGACGACATGAGTGACCTCAGCGACCCGTTCGCCGAGTAGGAGTATACGAAGAATGCGTCCCCCAGGGAAGAACCGTAAGTTCAAGAAGCCGAAGCGCAAGGTGTGCATGTTCTGCGTCGAGAAGATCCAGTATATCGACTACAAGAACGTCCCGCGCCTGAAGCGCTTCACGACCGAGCGCGGCAAGATCCTGCCGCGCCGCACCACCGGGTCCTGCGCCAGCCACCAGCGCTCCCTCGGGCACGCGATCAAGCGCGCCCGCGAGATCGCCTTCCTGCCGTTCGTCTCGGACCCGGCGTAATTGCTCTTGCCCCCTAACCCCCTTCCCGCGACGGGAAGGGGGTTAGGGGCCTTTTTGTGGGAGGACATAGACTTTTGGCCGTGGACCTCGATGACGCGGGCGCGCTCAAGGCGCTCGACCCTCTGGACATGATGGGCCTGACGCTCGGCTTCCCCGAGCAGTGCGCGACCGGGCTGCGCCTGGCGCGGGAAGCCGACCTGAAGCCCCTATCGTCACCCCCGTCGAACGTGGTCGTGACGGGGCTGGGCGGGTCGGCCATCGGCGGGGACATGCTGCGCGCCGTGATCGAGGCGCAGGGGCGGGTCCCGTGCGGGGTGAACCGGGACTACCATCTGCCGGCGTACGTCGGGCCCGACACGCTCGTCATCACGGCCTCGTATTCCGGTAACACGGAGGAGACGCTGTCGGCGTACGCGCAGGCGCACGAGGCCGGGGCGCAGATCCTCGCCGTCACGTCCGGCGGCACGCTGGCCGAGCGGGCGCGCTCCGACGGCCACCGCGTCATCCTGGTGCCGGGCGGGCAGCCGCCCCGCTCCGCGACGGGGTATCTCTTCTTCCCGATGCTCGTCGCCCTCGAACGGCTTGGCCTTCTCCCGGACCAGGGCGCGGCCATCGACGAGACGATCGCCCGGCTCCGGGCGCAGCGTGACGCCCTCGGCCCCGGCGTCCCGGCGGCGCGGAACCCGGCAAAGCAGCTCGCCTCCGCCCTGCACGGGAAGGTGCCCGTGGTCCACGGCACGACGGGCTATCTGGCGGTGGTCGCGTTCCGGTGGAAGTGCCAGTTCAACGAGAACGCCAAGACGATGGGCCTGACCAACGCGTACCCGGAGCTGGACCACAACGAGATCATCGGCTGGGTCGAGGCGCCCACCCAGGCGGCGAACTGGGCGCTCGTCACGCTCCGCGACCCGGACCTGTCCCCCAAGATGCAGAAGCGCGTCGACGTCACGACCCGGCTGATCGGCGAGCGGGCCGCGCAGCACGTGGTGACGGCGGAAGGCGACTCGCTGCTGGCGCGGATGCTGGGCACGAACTACCTGGGCGATTTCGTCAGCGTCTACCTCGCCTACGCCTACGGGGTGGACCCGACCGTCATCGAGAACATCGACACGCTCAAGGTCGAGCTGGCGGGGGTGGCCGCCTGAGCGGCGTCGCCCGCCGACCGGTCTCCGCAAGGCCCGGCCGGTACGAGCGGCACGCCCGCGCGACCGAGGCGGGCCTGCTGTTCTTCGTGCTGGTCGCGCTGGCACTCGGCGCCTTTCTTGTCGGCGCCGCCAAGCAGGCCGCCCTGCCGTCCAAGGCCACGGTCCTGGTCAACGTCAACACCGCCACGGCGGCGCAGATCGCCCGCGTGCTCCAGCTGCCGGCCGCCGTCGGGGAGCGCATCGTCGCCGCGCGGGCGCGCCGGGGCCGCTTCGCGGATGTGGACGCGCTGGGCCGCCTTCCCCTCGCTCCCGACCCGGAGGAGGCCGCGCGCCGCCTGAACGGCGCGGGCCTGACGCCGCGCACCGCCACCCGTCAGCAGATCGCGGACACGCTCGGCGACGGCATGGACCGTCCCGCGCTGGACCGCCTCCTCGCGCTCCGGGACGCCAACGAGAACGCCCCCTGGTTACGGCTTCTTTCGGCGCCGCTCGTCGCGCCCGTGCGGATGCGCGCGGGGGAGCCGCAGATGATCGCGCGTACCTGGGACGAGGCGGGCCGGCAGTTCACGCTCTCGTGCGGCTTGCTGGCGGGCTTCCTGGTGCTGGGCCACCTCATTCTGCGCCGCACGCGGCCCCGGTCCGACCCGTTCCTGTTCCCCATCGCCGGGCTCCTGTCGGTCCTGGGCGTGCTGATGCTGTTCTCGCTGAAGGACCCGCTCCGCGACATGCCGTCCTACGGCGCCCAGACGCAGGGCGTGGTGTTCGGCGGCGGTGTCGCCCTGCTGCTCGCCCTGTCGCGCCCCTTCGACCGGCTGCCGCTGCACCGGTACGGCTACGTGTACGCGGTCGCCGCGCTGCTGGGGACGCTGCTGCTCGGCGCGCTCGGGTCCGGCCCGGCGGGCGTGCGGCTGTCGGTGTTCGGGACGCAGCCGGTCGAAGCGATCAAGATCCTGCTCGTCTTTTTCCTCGCCGCCTATCTGGCCGAGCGGGGCCCGCTGCTGAACGACCCGCTGCGCAAGATCGGGCCGTTCCCCCTTCCCCGGCGCAAGGACGCCGCGCCGCTGCTCGTCCTGTACGCGCTGCCGCTGCTCCTGTTCGCCATCGTGCGGGACCTGGGCCCGGTCCTTCTGTTGTTCGGCACGTTCCTGCTGCTCGTGTACCTGGCGACCGGGCGCGGCGTGTACGTGGCCCTCGGCCTCCTGGCGCTCGCGGCGGGCGGCGTGTTCGGGTACCAGATGCGGTTCGGCGTCTTCGAGACGCGCGTCGACATGTGGCGCTCGCCCTGGAACAACGGCCACGTCGGCGGCGACCACCTCGCGCTGGGCCTGTGGGGACTCGCGTCGGGAGGCCCGATGGGCACGGGCCTGGGCCTGGGCGCCCCGCGCTTCATCCCACGCGGCGGCTCGGACCTCGCCTTCGCCAGCCTGGGCGAGGAGATGGGGTTGGCCGGAGCCCTGCTCGTGGTCGCCTGCTTCGGCGTGATCGCGCAGCGCGGTTTGCGCATCGCGCTGCGGGCGCAGACCGACTTCGAGCGGCTGCTCGCGTCCGGGCTTTCGGGCCTGCTCGCCTTGCAGGCGGTCATCATCTTCTGCGGGACCCTGGGCCTGCTGCCGCTGACGGGAATCACGCTGCCGTTCGTCTCGTACGGCAAGTCGTCCCTGGTCGCCTCGTTCTTCATGGTCGGGGTGCTGCTGCTGCTGTCGGCCCGACAGGGCGGCGGCGCCTTCGAGGGCCGCTCCGGGGGGGGCGCCGCCGCCACGGTCACCGCGCCGCGGCTGTTCGCCGTGGGGGCGGCGCGCGTCGCCCTGATCCTCGTCCTGCTCCTGGCCGTGCTCGTGCCGGCCCGCCTCGTCTGGGTGCACGTCCTGAACGCCAACGGGATCGCCGGACGGATGGTCCGGGTGCCCGACGCCGACGGCGTCAAGCGCGACCACGTCAACCCGCGCCTGCTCGCGCTGGCGGCGCGCATCCCGCGCGGGCGCATCCTCGACCGGGCGGGGCGCGTGCTGGCGGAAACGAACCAATCGGGACGCCGCGTCTACCCGTTCGGCGCGGCGACCGGGCACCTGGTCGGGTATCTCAGCCCGGCCGTCGGCGGGCCGGCGGGCCTGGAGAAACGGTACGACGCACGACTGCGCGGCTTCCCGGACGCGCGGGCCGAGAAGAACAAGCCGGTTCATCCCGACTGGTCGTCTCTGGTCCCCCTGTGGCGCCGCAAAGACCTCCCGCTCGCCCGGCTGCCGAAGGGCGAAGACGTGGTGACCAGCCTGGACGCCGGCCTCCAGCAGGCGGCCCTGGCCGCGCTGCGCGCGGGGGCGGCGGGCGTCCGCGACCGCCGCAGCGGCCGGCCCAAGAACCGGGGCGCCGTGGTGGTCATCGACGTCGAGACCGGCGGCGTCCTCGCCGCCGCCACCTCGCCCACCTACGACCCGAACACCCTCACGCCCAGGACGTTCCGGACGCTCCAGGCGAACCTGAACAACGAATCGGCCCTGCTCAACCGCGCGGTCAGCGGCGCCTACCCGCCGGGCTCCACCTTCAAGATCGTCACGGCGTCGGGGCTGTTCGCCACCGGCCAGGCGGACTTCACCTTCACCTGCGCCCACGTCGATACCGACGTCATCTGGCGCGCGGGGGGCACCACGTACGCGCGGCGGCGCATCGTGGACGACGAGACCGAAAACCCGCACGGGCTGGTCAACCTGACCGAGGCCGTCTCCGAGTCGTGCAACATCTACTTCGCGCACGCCGGCCTCGCCGTGGGCCCGCAGCCGCTCCGTGAGCACGCCTCGCAGTTCGGCTTCGCGCGCCTCCCCCCGATCGCACAGTTCGGGGCGGAACTGCCCGACGTGGCGTTCGGCCAGGGCCCGATGCTCGCCTCACCGCTGGAGATGGCGGGGGTGGCGGCCACGGTCGCTTCCGGCGGCCGGCACCTGCGTCCGCAGTTCCTGAAAGACGCCAAACCGGCGGTCACCGCGACGCCTCTGTCCCCTTCCGACGCCGGGCGCCTCCAGGAGATGATGCGCCGCGTCACCGTCTCGGGCACGGCCGGCGGCCGCTTCGCAGACCTGCCCTACCCGGTCGCGGGCAAGACGGGCACCGCCCAGAACGAGGAGGGCGACCGGATGTCGCACTCCTGGTTTATCGGCTTCGCCCCCGCCGACCGCCCCAAAGTCGCTTTCGCCGTGATCGTCGAGAACGGAGGCTACGGCGCCTCCGTGGCCGTCCCGATCGCCCGGCAGGTGCTGCGCGCCGCGGAATTGTAAGGAGCCTCACGATGGATAAGGCGCTTCTGGTGTGCGTGCTCCTGCTGGTCTGCCGTTGTGCGTTGGGTGCCGGCGGCGCAGCGCCAGCCGCGATCGTCCTGGAAGGCGAGCGGCCCGCGGGGCAACGGGGATCGCGCGGCCCGGACGCCAAGGCCGCGGCCTCCGGCGGGCAGGTGCTGGGCTCCGAGTTCGGCGGCGCGCCCGGCCATTTCGCCGAGTACGTTTTCGAGGCGCCCCGCGAGATCGCACCCGCGCGCATCACGATCCGGTACGCGCGCGCCCTGGCCGGGGCAAGACACTTCCGTGTCCTGCTGGACGGCGCGCCGGTCGGCGAGATCACGTACCGTCCGACCGGAGGCTGGGGCGGGGCGCCGGGCGAGTTCCGCGAAGCGGCATTGACGGTGCCGAAGCTCGCCGCCGGCACGCACCGGCTGCGCCTGACCGTCGCCGAGCCCCCGGCGCTGCCCGGCCAGGACCCCCGACTTCCCGCCGTCCCCGTGCTGGAGCGGGTCGGGAACCGGTCGGACAAGAACAGCGTCGGGCACGGGCGGAACGTGGCGCTCTACACCGGCACGCCGTCGCGCTTCTTCTACGCCACGCACGAGCTGGGCGACGTCTTCAGCGCGGCCGGAGGCGGCACGATCCGCTGGTACCCGGACCACGTGCTCGTGACGCCGCAGCCGGAGCGCGCAGCCCCGGGCAACGTCAACCTGGACCGGATCGTGATCACGGAGGGCGACCGCACGGAAGCCACGACGGACACGGCTGCCCCGCCCCCGCCGCGCGACGGAGTGGTCGAGCGGCGGCAGGTCTGTGTCACGCGCGACGACGTGGTGGTGTCCCGCATCCACCTGTTCAACCCGGGCGGCGCCCCCCGGACGCACCGCGTCGAGGTCGCCGGGGACTGCCGCGCCTCGTTCGATTGGCGCGGCAAACCGGGCGGCGAGAAGGTGTCCCGCCGCGAGGGCGGCGACACCGTCGTGCTCGTCGACAAGAACGTTTTCCCGAACGTGCTCCCCGACGGCCTCGCTATCGTGGTCGGCGGCACAACGCCCCCGGCCGCGGTGGACACGAGCATCCCGGGCACGTACCGCATGACCTACGAAGTGGAAGTGCCGCCGGGCGCGACCCGGACGCTGACCCTCGCCTGCGCCATCGGCCGCGACGTGCCCGGCGCCCGCAAGAGCCTTTCCCGGGTCCTCAAGCAGCCCGACCCGCTCCTCGCGAACCGGAAGGACTGGCAGGCGTTTTATGAACGGCAGGTGCCCGCCTTCGAGTGTTCGGACGCGAGCCTGACGGAACTCTACGCGTTCCGCTGGTTCCTGCTCAAGTTCTCGACCGCGGGCGGCGACCTGGGGCTGTTCAAGTACCCGGTCGTGATGGAGGGCCGGCAGGCGTTCCAGACGTACTGCTGCTACAGCGCGCCGTTCATGGCGTTCGACCTGAACTGGCAGACGGACCCGCAGGCCGGGTTCGGGCACCTGGCGAACATGCCCCTGGTCGCCTACGAAGACGGGCGCTTCCCCTGGTACACCTCGCCGCGGACCAACGACGTGCCGCTCGATCACCGCTCGAAGACGGGCATGTCGCTGATGCCGTGGACGGCGTGGCGGTTCTACCAGATCCACGGGCGTAAAGACCTGCTGCGCGATCTGTACCCCGGCATGAAGAAGAACGTGGACTGGTGGATCCGGGACCGCGACGGGGACGGCAACGGGCTTTTCAGCATCGACCACCAGCTCGAGACCGGCATGGACGACCTGTTCCGGCGCTGGGCCGGCGGGAAAGCGCCCGAGCGCTACGAGGCCGTGGACGCCACGAGCTACGCCGTCCTGAACCTGCAGGCCGTGGCGAACATGGCGCGGGAAGTGGGCGAGACCGCCGACGTCGCCCGCTACCAGGCGTACGCGGCGAAAGCGGAGCGTGCGCTGCACGCCGTGGCGTGGGACGGACAGCTACAACGTTTCCGCGACCGGAACCCGGACACGGGCGAGCTTGCGGACTACAACTCCATCACCATCTTCTACCCGCTCTTCGCCGGCGCGGTCCAGGTCCGGCACCTGCCCGTGGTCCGCCGGTACCTGCTGAGCCCGGCGGAATACTGGACGGCGCACCCGCTGCCCGCCCTGTCACAGGCCGACCGGGATTTCGACCCCGTCAAGGGCTACTGGCGCGGCCCCTCCTGGCCGGCCGCCAACACCCACGTAGTCGAAGGCTTCGCCGACGCGGCCAAGCGCCTGGACCGCTCGCTGCTGCCGCAGGCCGCCGAGCTTTTCAAGCGCGCCGCCGCCAACCACCTCCAGCCGCGGGCGGACTTCTACGAACGCTACGACCCGCTCAGCGGCAGGCCGCTGAGCGACTTCCGCGACTACATGCACTCCTGGTGGATCGATCTGGTCATCCGGCACGTGGCGGGCCTGACGCCGCAGGACGACGGCAGCCTGGTGATCGACCCGCTGCCCGCGGGCCTGGAGCATTTCGCGCTGCGCGGCGCGCCGCACCGGGGGCGCCGCATCGACGTGCTCTGGAACGACCCGAAGGCGGGCAAGGGTCTGACCGTCCGGCGCGACGGAAAGGTGCTGCGTCGCGCGCCGGATTTCGTGCCCGGCCGCGACACGCTGACGCTGCCGGCCGAGCCGGCCGCGGGAAAGTGAACCCGCATGTACGTGATGTCCTATTTCCGCACCGAGGCCGAAGCGCTGCACCTCGCCCTGAGCGAGGATGGCTTTGACTGGCGCCCGCTGAACGGGAACCGCCCGATCCTGGGAGGCTCCGTCGGCACCCGGACGCTGCGCGATCCGTTCGTGATGCGGGCGCAGGACGGGCGGTTCCACCTCTTCGCCACGAACGGGTGGAAGGCCGACAGCATCGTCCACGCGTCCTCGCCCGACCTGCTCACCTGGGACGAGCAGACACTGGTGCCGGTCATGGCCGACGTGCCCGGCACGCGCAACTGCTGGGCGCCGGAATGCTTTTATGACGAGGAGGCCGGGCTGTACCGCGTGATCTGGTCCTCGTCTCTGACCGAGCCGAACGGCGCAGCCGATTGGAACCACCGCATCTGGGGAACAACGACGCGCGACTTCGTCACCTACACCCCGGCCGCGCTCTTCTTCGACCCCGACTTCAGCGTGATCGACGCGACGGTGGTGCGCCACCCGAACGGGTACCTGATGGCGTTCAAGGACGAGCGGGGCGAGAACCGGATCGGCACGGAGCGCAAGTATATCCACGTCTGCATCGCGCCGAACGGCGACGGCCCCTGGACCGAGATCTCCGAGCCGGTCACCACTTCCCTGACCGAGGGCCCCACCCTGTTCCGCCGCGACGGGCGCTGGGTGATGCTTTTCGACCACTTCATGGAAGACTTTTTCGGCGCGATGGAAAGCCCGGACGGCGTGCGGTGGGAAAACATCACAGAGCGTGTGACGTTCCCGCCCGGTCCGCGCCACGCGAGTGTTCTGGAAGTGGACGAGGCAGTCGGCCGGAACCTGCGCGAGCGCGCCGGCTGAAGAAAGAATAGCCGCAAAAGAGGACAAGAAGCACAACGTGAGATTCAGGACGTTTCCTGTCCGGGACCAGATCCCGCTTGCTGCGCGGGGGGCGACCTTGACCCTCTTTCCGCAGTACGAGCAGCGGTTGCAAACCCTCCCCAACAGGTCGATGAAGTGGAGGGCGTGTGGACGCTTCTACCCCGGCGCCGAGAATCTCAGGCGGCCCGCCGCCCGCGCGGGAGGAAGCCGCCATGCAGGATGAAGCCGCCTTCCTCCAGGCCATGGAGGAACACCCCGAGGACGACTCCCTGCGGCTGGCCTTCGCCGACTGGCTCGAAGCGCGGGGCGACCCCAGGGGCGAGCTGACGCGGCTGCTGCACGCGCTCACGCGGTCCACAGAGGTCGCCGACCGGGGCGCACTCGAAGACCGCCTGCGGGGCCTCGTGGCGGCCGGGGTGCGCCCGGTCGGCCCGTTCTGGGCCAACGCCCTCGGGATGCAGTTCGCCTGGGTCCCCGCGGGCACGTTCCGCATGGGCCGGAGGGAAACGGAGGACAGGAGCCTCCTCAACTGGCCCCAGCACACGGTCACCCTGACGCGGGGGTTCTGGCTGGCGGTCCACGAGGTGACACAGGCGTCCTGGCAGGCGGTCACGGGCGAGAACCCGAGCCGGCACAAGGGCAAAAAGCGCCCGGTGGAGCAGGTCTCCTGGGACGACTGCCAGGAGTTCCTGCGGGCGTTGGGCGAGCGGGACGGGCAGGCGTACCGCCTGCCGACCGAGGCGGAGTGGGAGTACGCCTGCCGCGCCGGGACGACCACGGCCTTCTTCTTCGGCGAGACGATCTCCACCGACCGGGCCAACTTCGACGGCACCTCCCCCGACGACGACGCGGAGGGGCCGCGGGTGAGCCGGCGCAAGACGACCCTCGTGGGCAGTTTCCCGCCGAACGCGCTGGGCCTGCACGACATGCACGGCAACGTCGCCGAGTGGTGCCAGGACTGGGACGCGCCCTACGCCGCCGGGGAGGCCGTGGACCCGCGGGGGCCGGCGGCCGGGAAGGAGCGCGCGCTGCGCGGCGGCTCGTACGAGGCCTCGGCGACGCACCTGCGCTCGGCCGCCCGCTTCGCGATGGCGCCGTCGGTGCGCCTCAGCCTCTTCGGCTTCCGCCCGGTGAGGACGCCGCCGGGGCCGGCGCCGGCGGCGGACGCCGGTTGGGGCACCAGCCCGCCGTAAAAAGAGGCCCGCCGCCGGGCCGGTGCCGGGGGCGGCGGGTCGGCCCCCTCGCCGCTGCCCGCCTCGTGAACGGTTCGCGTGCCTTTTATGACTTTTGCGCCCTTTTTGCGGTTATCGCCTTCTAGTGGCCGGTGGACCCGGATTTGGCGTGGCCGGCCGCTTCGATCTCGCGGCGCCGGGCGCGCTGCACGCGCAGCGGGCGCAGGTCCACGCAGATCACCTCGGGTCTGAAGCCGTCGCGCGACAGGGCGTCGGCGACGGGCGGGATGAACTCGAACTCCAGGAAGTCCGCCCAGCGCTCGTCGCTTGCGACCGCGCCCACGTCGTTGGTCAGTTTGATGCCCTTCGCACGCTCCCCCGCGGGGTACACGTAACAGTTCGGCCCCGTCATCGTGCTCCACTCGATCAGGACGCGCGCGCCGCGCGGCCAGTGCTCCGTCCGGGTGTGGAACACGTCTGCGTCGAAGGTCGGCTTGTTGCGTAGCGGTTTTTCCATGGGTGGTTTTAC
This sequence comes from uncultured Armatimonadota bacterium, assembly GCA_902805585.1. Taxonomy (GTDB): domain Bacteria; phylum Armatimonadota; class Armatimonadia; order Armatimonadales; family Armatimonadaceae; genus CADCTO01. The sequence goes on from CADCTO010000369.1 coordinate 18,430, forward strand.
AGCAGCATTTGGAGCGGGTTCTCGATCACGCGCTTGAGTTCCTGGAGGAACTGCGCGCCGGCGACGCCGTCCATCACGCGGTGGTCGGCGCACAGGGTCACCTTCATGCGCTTGCGCGGCACGACCTGCCCGCCCACGACCGCGGCGACCTCGCGGATCGAGGAGACGGCGAGGATCGCGCCCTCGCCGGGGTTGATGATGGCCGCGAAGTTCTCGACGTCGAACTGACCCAGATTCGAGATCGTGAACGTGCCGCCGGTATATTCCTCCGGCTTCAGCTTGCCCGTCCGCGCCTTCTCGATCAGCGGGTGCGTCTCCTGCGCGATGGCGCGCAGGCCCTTGACGTGACAGTCGCGCACGACCGGCACGATCAGCCCGTCCTCGATGGACACGGCGATGCCGACGTTCACGGCCTTGCGCACGATCCGCTTGTTGTCGGAGAAGGCGGAGTTGACGACCGGGTTCGCGACCAGGGCGACGGCGACCGCCTTGACCAGGAAGTCGTTCAGGCTGATCTTGCGCGTTTGCTCGCCCGTTGCCCCGGCGTTGACCTCTTCGCGAAGCCGCAGCATCGCCTCGGCGTCGATCTCGGACGTGACATAGAAGTGCGGGATGGTGCTCTTGGACTCGGCCAGGCGCTTGGCGATGGTGCGGCGCATCGCGTTGTATTCCTGCACCTCGTCGCCCTCCGCCGCCTTGGCGCCAGGGGTGGGCACGGACGTGGCCGCCACGCCCGCGGGCGGCGCCTGGGACGTTGCGGCCGGGGCCGCCGCCGGGGACGGACCGTTCGCGATGACCGCTTCTACATCGCGCTTCACGATGATACCGTCGGGACCGCTGCCACGGACCGAGCCCAGGTCCAGGTTGTTGGTCTGCGCCATCGCACGGGCCACCGGCGACGCCTTGACCCGCTCCGCACTGCCGGCCGTCGCCGCGCCGCCACCCGGCGTCAGCGGCTCGCCGACCACGGACGCGGACCCGCCCAGGTTCTCCGGGAGCAGGCCGACGAAGGAGTCATAGGGACGGAACAGCGCTCCAGGGCTCGTCGGCACCGGCTCCGACGCCTTCGGAAGGGAAACCGGCTGGGGCGCCGCAGGCGCGGGCGTCGCCGCTTCCGACGCCGCGGGGGCAACCCCTTCGGGCGCGGGCACTTCCTCCGCGGCGGGCGCCGACGGCCCGGAGCCGTTGGTCCGGCTCGCCGCCGGTGCGGCGGCGGGCGCGTCCGCCTTTGGAGCAGGCGCCGGGGTCGCCGCCGCCGCCGCGGGCACACCGTCGCCGATCACGGCAATCACCGTGCCCACCGGCACGACGTCGCCTTCGTTGAAGGCGACGCTTTGCAGTGTGCCCGCCACGTCCGCCGGCACTTCGACGTTCGACTTGTCGGTCTCGATCTCCGCGATCGGCTCTTCCAGCCCGACGGCGTCACCGACCTTCTTGAGCCACTGGACGATGCGGCCCTCTTCCATCGCGTCGCCCATCTTGGGCATGATAATCTCG
>CADCTO010000370.1 GCA_902805585.1 uncultured Armatimonadota bacterium
CGCCTTTTGTGAGCACTGTCATGAGAGATTCTCCTTCTCCGCACCGGGGCAACCTCTCGCCGTTGCCAGCCGCACACAGTGTACGGGCCGGACGTTAAGCCGGTGTTAAGCCGCGGTTAAGAGAAGATTAAGCTTTCGGGCGCGTGGGATGGTGGCGGGAGCGGTGAGTCCAGCGTGTCGGCCGCCTCCACCGCACGGCGACGATTCACCGTGCGTCTGATGCCCTACGCCCGTCGGGGCGGCAAACCCAGCGGGCCGGTGCACCCCGTCCCACTTGTGGGAGCCGTCCCCCGTACCTGGGTCCGATTCCCCGCACTGTCGGGGCTCAGCATGGGGCCCTCCTTGAACGCTGGAAATGACGTCGAGGAGCGGGATCAGCGGCACGTCGCCGATGCCGTGGCCGCTGGTTCCCGTGGACGTGAGTCCCGTCACGCCGTCGAACGGTCTTTATCGTGGAAGCACCTGCTCGCGCAGCCACGCCGGCCGGTTCGTCGTGATCCCGTCTACGCCGGCCGCGATCAGGCGGCGGGCTTCCTCGGGCGAATCCACCGTCCACACGTAGCACTTCAGGCCCGCGTCCTTCACCTGACGCACGAACGCGGCGTCCACGGGCCCCTTGTAGCTGAGGTTGATCCCTTCGAAGCTCGCCGCTTTGGCCCGGCTGATCAGCTCCCGCGCCGTCGGGAGGAAGCCGCCGGCCGCCTCGTCCTTGCGGAAGCCGCTGAGCCAGTACACCTCGATCCGGGGCAGGGACTTCTTGATCGCGTGCAGCGTGGAGTGGGAGAAGGCGATGATCAGGAAGTCCCTGTCGGGCCTGCCGGAGCGGGCCAGCGACTGCCTCAAAGCCGGGATGATCTCCGGCCCGCATTTGACCTCGATCACCAGCCGCTTGCCGGGCGGGATGGTCTCGATGACCTCGTCCAGGACGGGGATCTTCTCGCCCGCGAAGCGGGCGTCCTTCCATCGGCCGGCGTCGAGCTGCCGCAGATCGGCCAGCGTCTGGTCCGCCACTTTCCTGTCCACCCCGGTGGTGCGCCGGGTGTTGTCGTCGTGGTGGAGCACGACCTGGCCGTCTTTGGACAGGAAGACGTCGATCTCGACCGCGTCCGCCCGCTGCTGCCAGCCCAGCCGTACGGCCGAGAGCGTGTTCTCCGGCGCATCGTAGGAGGCGCCACGGTGGGCGATGATTTCCGTCGCCCGCGCCGCCGGCGCCGGCGCCACGGGCGCCAGCAGGAGCGACGCAGCAGCGGCGGCGATCAGGCATGGCCGCAGCGGCGGGAAGTGGAAGCGTGTCTGGTTCATCTCGTCTGGCTCTCCCGCGCTCCTAAAAAGCGGTCGTGTCGGAAACGTCCTTCTTCACCGGGCAGAGGGCGTAACGGCCCTCCTTGCTCTTGAGCCACTCCCACCTCGCCCATTTGGCGTGTCCGTCGGCGTAGGTGATGTTCATGCCCCCCTGGTGGCGCGGTGAGCCCTGCGCGAACATCTGGTTCCAGTTCGTCCCGCCGGGCTCGAAGTAAGGAGCGTTGTCCTCGTCGAAGTCGTTGGCGTCGTTGTCTTCGGTGCCGGAGCGGCTTTCGGCGTACAGTATGACGTCGGCCGTGGTCTCCCAGGAGGCCATCGACGGGGAGCCGGACCCGCTCCAGCCTTCGTTCCACAGCAGTTCGTCGTTGCGCACGTAGTGGCCGAAGATGGCCGGGATCTTGCCGTAGGTGGCGTGGGTTTCGGGGACGTTGCTGTGGTGGGCGCCGCCTTCTACGTAGTAGTTGGAAAAGACGCCGGTGGCGAAGGTGCGCCGGACGGGCTTGGGCGCCGCTGAGCCGGGGCAGGAGAAGATGCCGTCGTTTTTGACGTACGGCTCCAGGTCCACGTGCCAGTTCCACCACTTGCGGCCCACGCTCTCGTCGTAGTCCTGGGCGTACATCATCGTGGCGGTGCCGATCTGTTTCATGTTGGACAGGCAGGCGGTCTGGCGCGCTTTGGCCCGCGCCTGGGCGAACACGGGGAAGAGGATCGCCGCCAGGATCGCGATGATGGCGATCACGACGAGCAGTTCGATCAGCGTGAACGCCCCGTTTTTACGCGGGGTGAACGGGGAGCCCTTTTGCAGGGCGGCGGTGTGTCGTTGTTGCACGGATGACTCCTGACGCGCGTTGGATTGGTCACGGGAGGACCGGAAACGCTGACAGTGTATCGTGCGAACGTTAAGGCAGTTTTAAGCCCGGATTAAGAAAAGATTAAGGCCGGGAGGCCGCCTCGTACCGCCACACCTGCCACCGGGGCGACCACGGGAGCCAGGTGACCGACAGTACCGCGAGGACGGCCAGCGCCGCCAGCGCCGCCGCGGCCATCGCGCGCCGGGACCGGGGCAGCGGCTTCTCCACGAACAGCCAGGCGATGGCGAGGCCGAAGACGAGCCCGGCGGCGTGGGCGGCGTTGGCGACGTTCCACAGGCCCGCCATCGTGAGAACGAAGCACAGCACCAGCCACCCGAGCATGAAGCGCACGGTGTCGTCGGTCGCGATCAGGCTGAAGGCCGGGACGCTTCGCCGCGCGCCCCAGACCAGCCCGAACAGGGCGTACACGACGCCCGACGCGCCGATGGCGTCCCCGGTGAAGATGGCAAGCTCCGCCCCCGACGCGGCGAAGGCCGCGAACAGGCAGAACATCCCCCACTCCAGGTGCCCCAGCGCCTGTTCCGCCGCTTCCCCCAGCCGCCCAAGCCAGAGCACGTTGAACAGCAGGTGGAGGATGTCGCCGTGCAGGAACGTGGTCGTCACCAGGGCGCCCCAGCGCCCGCCCCAGATGGCTTCGGCGGGCCAGTCGCCCCAGGTGCCGTTTTCGCGCCCCGTCAGCCACCACCCGGCGGTCAACAGGATGCAGAGCACGCAGCACAGGTAGGTGAGCCAGGGGAACGTAGCGGGGCGCATCTATGGGGCCTGGTTTTCTGCGGGGAACTGCTTGCGGTACTGCAGCCACCCGACGAAGTTGCCGGAGCGCACCGGCTCGGAAGCGGCCTGCGCCACGTGCTCAAAGGGGGACCAGTGGCCGCTGCCGCTCCCCGAACGCAGCCGGTCGAAAAGTTCCAGGTCCTTGCCGATCTCGCGCACGCCCGCGTGCGTCAAATACGAAACGCGCGCGCAGCGCGCGACCGACACGGCCTTTTTCGTCTCCAGGTCCAGGCCCGCCTCGTCCTCCTGGAGGTAGGGCAGGTGCCAGTCCCCGTCCGCGACGGCACTGGGCGTGCTCTCGCGGTACGCGTCGCGCATCAGGTAAGCGATCTTCTGGATCTCGGGCTGCGCGTCGGGGTGGCAGCGGAGCGCGAAAAAGTTGCCCCACTCGGTCGCGCTCACGATCACCGTGATCCACATCCACGGCTCCAGCATCCGGTTCGGGACCTGCTTGTGCAGCAGCAGCCCGACCTGCTCCTCGTTCTCGCCGTCGTCGCCGAGCGCGGCGAGCGCGGGGTCCACGTCGCACGCGTAACCCAGCTTGTTCAGGCGCGCCACGACGCGCCGGTGCGTCTTCAGGCTCGCCATCCGGCTGGCGTTGTAGGCGGCGACGTTGCGCGTGTCGAGCCACAGGCGGATCGCCGTGTCCCGCTCCCGCGCGCTGATCTCCTGCTCCGCCTGCATCCCCGGCTGGTGCCTCCCCCACCAGACCGGGATCACCGGTTCGTCCAGCACCCGCAGGATCATCTTCTCGATCGGCAGGGCTCTGGAGGACGAACTGTTCCGACTCAGCATGCGGTGCGTCAGGAGCTCGGCATGGATGAGCCGGGGATAACAGACCTCCATGGTGACCAGACGCCTGCCGGAGGGCGCGAGACTGTCGAGGACGATTTTGCAGGAGTAGGGCACGTCAAGCCTTTCGCGAAAGGGAGCGACTGCCGCCATTATAAACGAGGCGCGGCGTATTGTGCAACGGCGTGCCGGTCCGGATTCCAGACGGGCCGCCGCCGGCTCTCCGTCACGGGACGCCCTTTCCGTTGGCACAAAAAAGCTATCAAATCGACCGCCGCGCGTGGCACAACCCAAGTACCTGATTCCTGACAGGTCCCTGGAGGAGTGATGCGCGATCCGATGCTTCTTGACGGCGCCGATGACCCGCGGCTTATCTGGATCGGCTACCCGGACGTCGCCGGCGTAGACCGTTTCGCGGTCCCCGACGAGGCGGCCGGGATCGTCTATCTGTATATCCCCCTGGACCTGGCCTGCCGCTGGGACGCCGCCGGCACGGCGGACGGGCGCACGCTCCACCTGAGGTTCCGGACGACGCCCGAGGACGACGCCCGGCTGGCCCGCGCGCGGGAACGGTACTCGCGCCGCGCCGCCGCCGCGCTGGACCTGTGGGACCACGCGCCGCGCGGGCGCAAGAGCTGAAGTGCGACTCTACACCGACCCGCCGGCTTCGAGGAGCGCCGCGCGCACGCCGTCGCGGAGGGCGAGCGCCATGCGCCGCCGTCCGGACGGGGACGCCAGGAACGCGTCGTCGCGAGGATCGGTGAGGACCGCCATCTCGACGAGGAGCACGGGGACGCGGGAAAAGATCGAGCCGGTCAGCGCGCCCTGGCGTCCCCCGATATAGGTCCTGGTGTCGGGCAGAACGCCCCGGTCCGCAAGCGCGCCCTGGAGGCGGTCCATCATGGCGGCGTGGAAGCGGCGCGCCAGCACGGCGCTGCGCTCGATGACGGATCGCGACGGACCGCGGACGCCGCCACTTCTCCCCGCCCGGTCGGGGTAGTAGGTCGAGGTGCCGGACGCGCTCGCCGCGTCGCAGTGGAGCCGGACCATCAGGTCGGCGCGCGCCTCGTTGGCGATCCGCGCGCGCCGCCGGTTGGTGACCAGTTCCCGCTCGGTTTTCTTGGTCAGCACCACGGCCGCGCCGTCCGCCACGAGGAGATCCCGGGTCTGGAGCGCCACGAGCCATGCGGCGCGCACCTCGCTGATGCGCTTCCCCCGCGCCCCCACCCCGTTCTCCGACGGGTGCCCCGGGTCGAGACAGACGGTCTTCCCGGCCAGCGGCGTCGCCGCCGGGCTCATGCGGACTGATCCCACGGGTTCGTCGGACCCTCCGGCCGCGGCGGTTGTGGCGGCGCCGGCACCAGGGCGTCGCGCGTGGCCTGATCGAGCAGCCCCCACAGGCCGAGCGCGCCGAGCGGGAGGAAACAACTGGAAAGGTACAGCCCGCAGACGATGATGCCGGTGATCCAGGCCCAGTACTGGCGCCGCTTCAGCCCGCGCACGACCAGCTCCACCCCGAACGCCAGCGCCAGAGAGAACAGGGCGCAGAAGACGCCGACGCCGATCCCGACCGCCCGGGACATGTCCGGCGCGTAGAAGGCCAGGAAGACCCCGTAGCCCAGGCCCACCAGGACGTAGAGAACGGCGCTGATGTGCAGGCACACGAGGGTCAGGCTCAGACGCGGCGGCGCCGGGGGGTTGACGGGAGGCGAGATCATGACGGCCGCCAACAGGGTTCGACGCCGCGGCCATCCAGTCCTTCGTGCCGCCGCTGGCACTACGCCAGGAACGTCGCCCAGACCTGCCAGGCGAAGACCGCGCCCCAGAACAGCGTGACCCACGGCGGCTTGGCCCAGCAGCGCCACTGCCGCACGCCGTTCGCCGCGGCCAGCAGGTAGAAGACGGTCGCCAGTCCCGACAAGACGAGCAGCGCGTGCCGCTGGAAAAGCAGCACCAGGAAGGCGGCCTTGCAGAAGGTGAAGGCGAAGCCTTCGAGCTGCCGGCCCCGGCGTTCGCGGTCCCACTCGCTCATACACGGCCTCCCCCGGCCATCGGCAGCGTTTTGAGCGCGCTGGGCGGCTTGCGGCCCCGGTGGAAGACGTTGTATTCGCAGAAGGAGACCGCCTCACCGCGCTCGTTGACGATCTTGGTACAGCACTGCTCCACGCGCTTGTGGTCGTAGGTGTGCGCGTCCATGAACGGCTTGACCACGACCCGGAAGACGCGCTTGCCGAAGGCGTCGGGCCGGCCGATGAGCGGCAGGGCGTCGCGGATGTCCGCTTGCCGGAACAGGAGGCCCAGGTCGTGGAGCGTCCGCCCCGCCCGCAGGCTCACCACGTCCGACCAGACGCGCCGCAGGGCGCTCGCGGCCAGGCCCGAGAACGAGATGCGGTCGGCGAACAGGTCGAGGTAGCGGGCGACGTCCAGATGCCGCGGCAGCGGCGTCAGGACGGTGCGCCCCTTGTCCAGGAAGCCGTAGGTCAGCGCGCAGCAGTCCGGGTGCGAACAGGGAAGGCCGACGAAATCGGACGTGCGCAGCGCACCACCGGTCTGGCGCTCCAGTTCCCCGAGCACGTCGGTCATGGTCAGGCGCTCCCCGACTTCGTACGCGTTCTGGTAG
>CADCTO010000371.1 GCA_902805585.1 uncultured Armatimonadota bacterium
GGCGATCGTGGCGCACGAGATGAAGGCGAAGAACACCCTCCCGCCGTACGTCGCCGTGCCGCGCAACTCGTCGTTCACCTGGGAGCTGGGCAAGGCGGCGTGGCTGGGCGAGCGGTACGAGTCGTTCAAGACCGGCGACTGCCAGAACGAGAACTGGAAGGTGCCGAACCTGTCGCTGCTCGGCGACGTGCCCGCGGATCGGCTGACGCGTCGGCAAAGCATGCTAAAAGCGATCGACTCACTGGCGAAGCGTGTCGAGGCGTCCGACCAGATCGGCTCGATGGACACGTTCTACCAGCGCGCCACGCAGATGATCCTTTCGACCGAGGCCCGGCAGGCGTTCGACCTGTCCAAGGAGTCGGACAAGACCCGCGAGGAGTACGGCGGCAAGAACGACCGCTGGGGCGCGCAGGCGCTGCTGGCCCGCCGCCTGATCGAGGCGAACACCCGCTTCGTGCTGCTCAACTACGGCGGCTGGGACCACCACGGCAAGATCTTCGAGGCCTGCGACAAGGATCTGCCCGCCTTCGACCGTTCGCTCGCCGCCCTGCTGCGGGACATGAAGCAGCGCGGTCTGCTGGAGGACACCCTGGTCGCGATCTACGGCGAGTTCGGGCGCACCAGCAAGATCAACAAGGACGCCGGGCGCGACCACTGGGGCAACGCGGGCGTGATGCTGTTCGCCGGCGCGGGCGTGCGCGGCGGTCAGGTGATCGGCCAGACCGACGAGCGCGGCGAGTACGTGCTGGAGCGGCCCGTCCGCCCGCCGGAAGTCGCCGCCACCATCTACCACACGCTGGGCATCGACTACGAGAAGGCGCTCGTCACGCCGCAGGGCCGCCCCGTGCCGATCCTGCCTGAATGCCAGCCCATCCATGAACTCTGGTCGTAAGGGTATGAACCACGGAGGCACGGAGACACAGAGGGGGCACAGAGAAGTGAGAGATTTGCGTTCTTTATCCTCCGTGCAATCTCTGTGTCTCCGTGCCTCCGTGGTCTGTCTTCTCCTCACCTGCGTCGCCGCCGGGATTGCCGCGCCGCAGCCCGTCTCGTACGGGCGGCAGATCCGGCCCCTGTTCGAGAAGCAGTGTCTGGGCTGCCACAGCGGGCCGAGCGCGGCCTCCGGGTATTCGATGAGCACGCGCGACCTGCTCCTGAAGGGCGGTCGGCACGGCGTGGCGGTCGTGCCGGGGAAGGGGGAAGCGAGCAGCCTGGTCCAGTACATGACCGGCAAGCGCCAGCCCAAGATGCCGCCCGGCGGCGTGGCGATGGACATGGAGACCGTCAACCTCGTCCGGCGCTGGATCGACGAGGGGGCGAAGTTCGACGACGCCAAGGCCGCTCCGGTGCCGGGGGCGAAGTCCACGAAGCTGCCCAACGTGCTGCCGTCGGCATCCGCGCAGCCCGCGCCGGTTACCGCCCTCGCGTTCGCGCCGGACGGCAAGTCGGTGGCGGCCGGCGGCTACCGCGGGGTGCGCCTGCTCGACCCGGCGACCGGGGCGGTGACGCGGACGGTGCGCGGGATGGCCGACCAGGTGCAGGCGCTGGCCTGGAGCGGCGACGGGAAGTTCCTGGCCGTCGCGGGCGGGGCGCCCGGCGAGGTGGGCGAGGTGCTGGTCTTCAACACGCAGACGTGGAAGCAGGTGCGCAGGCTCGGCGAGCATACGGACGTCGTGTACGCCGTGGCGTGGAGGCCGAACACGGTCCATCTGGTGACCGGCTCGCTCGACAAGACGGCCCGCGTCTGGGACCTCGCGAGCGGCAAATGTATTCGGGTGCTCAAGGACCACGCCGACGCCGTGATGGGCGTCGCCTATTCCGCGGACGGGAAGTGGCTGGCGACCGGGAGCGCGGACCGGAGCGTCAAGCTGATCGACGTGGCCGCCTGGAAGCGCGTCGCCGCGCTCACCGGGCACCAGGACGCCGTGACGCGCGTCGCCTTCAACCACGACGGGACGCTGCTGGCGACGGCCGGCGCGGACAAGGTGGTCTGCGTCTGGAAGATCGAGCCGGGCAAGATGGAGAACCCGCAGCGCCGACTCCACGAGAACGACGTCATCAACGCGTGCGCGTTCAGCCCGGACGGCAGCCTCTTCGTGTACGGCGCCTCGAACAAGGTCGTCAAGCTCTTCAACGGCGACGGCGCCCAGCACAAGCGCACGCTGTCGGAGCCGCAGGACTGGGTCTACAGCGTGGCCGTCGGCGCCGACAACGACACGATCGCCGCGGGCACGCAGGACGGAAGGGTGTGGTTCTGGTCCGTGAAGCAGGAGAAGCCGCTGCGGAGCGTGCAGCTTTCCCCGTCCGGCGCGAAAGTCATCGAGACGGCCCAGGGGGTGGCAAAATGAGGCGGCTCGCTCCGTCGCTCGCCCTGCTGCTGTGCGCGCTCGCCCCTGGCTTCGCGCACGCCCAGGAGAAGCCCAAGCCGGAGGTCAAGGGGGTGTCCGTGCTGGCCCTGCGCGCCGGTCAGACGGCGACCGTCCTCCTGTACGGCGAGAACCTGGAGCCTACCGCCGTCACCCCGAAGCCGCCGCTGACCGCGACCCTGGGTGAAGTGAAGGCGACCGAGGGGGACGACAAGAAGCGCGGCGCGAAGCAGGTGGCCGTCGAGGTGCAGGTCCCGGCGGGTTGCCCGCCCGATCTGTACGACCTGACGCTCGTGCATGCCGGCGACGTCAAGGTGGTCGGGCGCGTCGCCGTCGTCGCCCCCGCGGCCCAGGAGCTGGAGGTCAAGCGCCCGAACGCGACCTTCGCCCAGGCCATGCCGCTCCCCGGCCCCGACGTCGCCGTGACCGGCGCGCTCCAGGGCGACACCCCCGACATCTTCCGCTTCGACGCCAAAGCCGGCGAGACGTGGGAGATCACCCTGCTCGCCGGCCGCGCCGGCTCCTCGCTCGATCCGGTCCTGCGCCTGCGCGACCGACGCCTCATCCCGCTCGCCCTGTCCGCCGGCGACGACAAAAAAGACCGGCAGATCACGTTCCGCGTCCCCGCCGACGGCCCCTACTTCGTGGAGCTCACCGACGCCGAAGCACGGGGCGGGGCCGGCTTCCTGTACCGCCTCGTCGTCCGCCGAAAACCGTCGTAAGACGCGCCGCCACCCCCGTCAACCGGCCGCGACGATAGTGCCCTCGCGCAGGCGCATCGGCTGGCGCTTGCCGTAGGTGAGGGAGCGCCACAGCCACTCCATCGGGCCGAAGCGGAAGCGGCGCAGCCACCAGACGCTGAACGCCAGCTGGGCGGCATACAGGGCGACGGTCAGCCCGATGCCGAGGGCGGGCCCGACCCGGCCGTACAGACCGAACCCGTATCCGTAGAAGAGCGTGGTGCAGACCAGCGACTGGGCGAGGTAGTTCGTCAGTGCCATGCGGCCCGCGGCGGCGAGCGGCGCGAAACGCTTCTGCCAGAGCGGGTCCTGCGCGAGCAGCGCGATGGAAGCCGCGTAGAAGAAGCAGAGCGCGGGCGCCCCCACCACGATGTTGACCGACAGCACGCAGATGGCGGACAGGAAGTTCATGTGCTCCGCCGCCAGCAGGTACAAAGCGTTGCTCGTCAGCCCCACGACCAGACCCCGGATCATCACCTTGCGCACGAAGGGCAGGTGCTCGCCCACGTTCTGCGGCAGCCCCCGCCAGCCCGCCCACAGGCCCAGCAAAAAGTTCGCCAGGATGATCGGGAAGATAAACAGGAAGTTCAGATGGATGACCCCCATCTCGCGCGCCCGGAACACGAAAATGTCCCGGTAACTCCCGGAACCGTAGGTGGCGACGGCGGGCGCCCGGAGTTCCGTTAGCAGCCCGTTGATCTGTTTGTCGACGTTGCCCAAGATCTGCCGCACGCCGGGCAGGAGCTGGACGCCTTCGACCACGGCCACGCCCAGAAGGCCCGAGATGGCCGTCATCCCGTAAACGACCAGCGCCCAGACCAGCGGCGTGTCGGGGCGGCAGTTGCGGAAAAAGAGCAGCAGAAAGCCCGTCAGCGCGTACCAGGCCAGGATGTCGCCGTGCCAGATCAGGAACCCGTGGGCCAGCCCGATGCCGAGCAGGACGAACAGCCGCCGCGCGAACAGACGCTCGAACCGGACATCGCCGCCGCGCTGACGCGCGCGCCCTAACTGGATCGAGAAGCCGACGCCGAACAGGAACGAGAACAGCGTGTAGAACTTCGTCTCGGCGAGCAGGTCGATGACGCCGGTCGCGACACGGTCCACGAGCGACATGGGCGCCGGGGCACCGGGGAGCACGTACATGCCCGGCGATTTGAACGTCGCCATGTTGACCAGCAGGATGCCGAACAGGGCGAAGCCGCGCAGGATGTCGAGCAGCGCGTAGCGCTCCCCTTCGGCGACCGGGAGCAGCGGGGCATCGGGAGCCGGGCCCGGTACGGGCGGCGGCGGCGCGGCGGGTTCCGTGGCAACGGTTTCGGACATGGCACCTCCCGGGCGGATCCGCGGACGTTTCCGCTCCCTGTGACACGCCGTTCGCTTTCCGGTTGCGGCGCGTGGTGTCCGCGGGGACACCCGATCCTGCGGACGCTTACAAGCCCATCCCGGGCGGCGGGTCCTCGCCCGCCGCCCGGGTTGCGCCCGCGGCGGCATCGTCACCGGGCCGAGATGGTTCCCTGGCCTCGCGTCCGCGCTCGCGCTCCTGCCGGAGTATCTGCGCTCGGGTGTGTGCCTGGCGGGACAGCATGGCATAGATGCTGTCATTGCCGCGCGCGACGGCGGACGTCGTGGAGTGGTGATACGCCGGTGTATGTCTGTCAATCCAGGTGATCTGCTCGCTGGCGATCCGGGCGACGGCCGACAGGCGGCCTTCGTCCCGCTGGTCCTGTGCGAAGTGGAGCGCCGCCGCCAGGGCGTGATACGCCGTGTCATAGTGCGCGCCGTCGAACGCCTCCCGGTTGATGTGCATGAGCCGTTCGTACAGGTCGCCGCATTCCGGGGATGCTGCCATCGGACACTCCTTCTCATCCTCCGCCACCAGCCGCTCTCCGTGGGAAATTACGGGCTCACTGTACGCGCGTTCCGGCGTCGCCGGCTCTTTTGAAGCATACCTGTTTCGTTCGGGAATCGCTTCCGCCCGCCTTGAACTTCTGGCTGCGTTCCCTTACAATAGGCCACGTGCGCGCGCTCTGGTTCAGAGCGCGGTTGAGACCGGCGCCGCTTTGCGCCCAAGGCCCGCCGGTTTCGATAAGCGCCGCGTCCAATGTTCAATAACGGCATCAATAAACATCGGATCGGAGGACGGCCAGTGCACATCCGGCGGGGCGACTACGGCAAACGGTTAGAGCCGAAAGGCGACCGCGTGATCCATGGCGCGGGCCAGAGCGACGAAGAGTTCCGCAGGTACTTCGAGACCGTGGGACAAACGAAGCCGCTGGTCTACATGAGCTACCTCGGTCTGCGGGGCGGCGACCCGGCCGGCTTTTTCGCCCGGCTGAAGACGCGGCTGGACGCGTACCCCTCCGGTACATTCCTGATCCCCCAGATCGGCCTTTCGATGACCAAAGACGGTGCCCCGGAGCAGCACTACGAGCACGAGGTGGCCGCCGGGAAGTACGACGCCCAGATCGAAGCGCTCTGCCGGGGACTGCGCGACCTGGGGCGCCCCGCGTACGTGCGCATCGGCTACGAGTTCAACGGGCAGTGGAACGGCTACCGGCCCGAAACCTTCAAGGCGGCCTGGGTGCGCATAGTGTCCGCGATTCGCCGGCACGGTCTGGACGAGGCGGCCGCCGTCTGGTGCTACGCCCCCGACGGGAAGGATAAAGACTATCTCGCCTACTACCCCGGGGACGGCTACGTGGACTGGTGGTCCATCGACACGTTCAGCGCGTCGCATTTCACGGCCACCGATTCCCTGGCCTTCGTCGCGGCCGCGGATGCGCGCGGGTTCCCCGTGATGATCGGCGAGTCGACGCCCCGCAAGGTGGGCGTCGGGGAGGGCGCCCGGAGCTGGTCCCGCTGGTTCGCCCCCTACTTCGACTTCATCCACAGCCATCGGAGCGTCAAAGGCTTCTGCTACATAAGCTGGGACTGGGCGGGATACCCGCAGTGGCGCGACTGGGGGAACGGGCGCATCGGCGACAATGCCCTGGTCCGGTACCGCTGGCGGCGCGAGATCGCCGCCCCCGAGTACCTGCACGGCGCCGCAGAGCCCGAGGTGCGCGTGGCGTTGGGACTCACACCGCGATAAGCAATCGCGCGTTTCGGTTAATCCTTAGCAGCTATCAGACGGAGCGCTCCTCTATTCCCCTTGGCTCTCCCGCACTTTTGGTGAAAACGGGGTGAAACCGCCTTTGTAGCGCTGGAA
>CADCTO010000372.1 GCA_902805585.1 uncultured Armatimonadota bacterium
GGAAGGGGGAGGGTCCGGTGATGGCCTACGGTGACGCCCTGTCGGGGGTTCCCGTTCGTGGACCCGCTGTCGAGACGGTGGCAGGCACCCCTCTCCCCCCGCGAAGCGGGAGCAGGGGAGAGGGGCCGGGGGTGAGGGCTCCCGTCGGCGTCTTCTTCGTGCCCGACGCTTCCGGGTCCGCCGATGCGCGGGGCCGCCCGATCATCTCGGCGCAGGAGTTCGTGCGGGAGCACGGCGTCAAGACTGTGTTCGGCCTGAGCGGCACGTTCGGTGACGGCACCGTCTTCACGCTCCTGGTGTTCACGCGCGAATCCCTCGATAATGAAACCGTGGACGCCTTCACGCACCTGATCGCCCTGATCAAGGCGGCCACCGCCGACCTGGTGCGGCAGGGCGCTCTTCGCCTGACGGACCCGCACCGTGTGCCGGCACGATTGCCGATTGCGGGGTTTCGCCGGGAGTGCAGGAGTGCACGCCCGCCGCGTCGAAACGGGCGGTGTTGCGGCCACATGCCGCGCCGGCTTGCTGCCCGTGGCAGCCGCTGCCCTATGCACCCTAAGGAGATGGTCTGTATGCGCTGTTGCCTACCTATCGTGTCTGCCGGTCTGCTTTTTTGCGGCGCACTGCCGCCTGCCATGGTCCGGGCGCAGACGCCCGTTGTGGTGCCCAACGCCTCGTTCGAAACCCCTGACGTTCCCAGCGATTTCGGCTCGTCAACGAGCATCCCCGACTGGACGGTTACCGCCTCGAATGGTGGGCAGGCGGTGACGTTCGACCCGGGCGCCAACCAGTTCGCCAACTCCAGCACCAACACCACGCCCCTGCCGAGCCCGGCGGCCGGGTTTCAAACGGCGTTTCTAACGGGAAACAGCGCCCTTTCCTCGGTAAGTCTGCTGTCATCGTCGCTGGGTGTGACGGAGGCGGGCACCCGCTACGACCTGAGCGTGGCTCTCGGGAACGATCTCAACTCGTTCTCCACGGCGCGGCCGGGGCTGGTGACCATCGAGTTTTTGGCCGGGGGAACGCCGCTCGGCAGCCTGACCACCAACGCCCCGGCGCTGGCCGACGGCGCGTTCACGGACCTGAGCACCTTTTTCGTGGCCGCCTCCTCCGGGCAGGACCTGCGGGTGCGGCTGACGCAGACGGGGGTAGGCCAGGCCTACCTGGACAACGTGCGCGTGAACGCGACCGCCACGCCGGCCCCGCCCGCGCTGCTGGTCGCCGGGATCGGCGGCGGGCTGCTGGGGGTCGCCCGGATGCGAAGCAGGCGCCGCGCGGTCTAGCCGGGCGGCAGGGAGACGGGGCCGCGCCGCCGAACCGTGGGGCACCTCCCGACCGGGAGGGAAGAGGACGGCATGAGTCACGCGCGCAGGACGCTCCCCGAGTTCGCCGCCACCTGGGCCCGATCGACGCTGACCGAGCGCGCGGCGGCACAGCAGCACTTTCTGGACCTGTGCAAGGTCTGGGCCAGCCCAAGCCGGCCGAGGCAGACCTGAAAAAGCGCACGCCCACCAACTTCTACAACCAGCGCCCTGCCTGGCTCGACAACGCACACAAGAAGCTCGACGCCGTCGTGCTCGCCGCCTACGGCTGGCCGGAAACGCTGAGCGAGGAGGATCTGGGGACTCACTTGCCGGCGGTCACAGATCCAGCAGTATCCTGAGCCGATCCATGACGTCCGCCAGGGTTACCGGCGACACCGCTCCGAGCTTATGCAGAAGTCGCTCTTTCGACACGGAGCGGACGTCCTCACACTTGATGAAACTTTTCAGCGTCAGTCCCCCTTCCGGGGGATCGACTTCCACATGGAGCGGAACGCCTTTCGACTTGCTGGTGATGGACAGCACGACCACCAATACGGCGGCCCCCTGGTTGAAGAGGTCAACGGAAACCACCAGGGCCGGTCGGGTCCCGGCTTGTTCGTGGCCGCGGGTGGGGTTCAGATTCACCAGCCACACTTCGCCGCGGGAAGGTCCGGGCGGCGTCATGGGCGGTCCAGACCGTCCGCCAGGGTGGCTTCCCATTCTCCGCGCTCGTCTTGCTCCTCCTGCCACCGCTGTGGATCGTTCCGGAGCGATTGGAACGCCGCGTTAGATTGCTCCAGGATGCGTTTACGGCGGTATGTTTCCAGGGCCTTGTCTAGAACGGACTGCATGGTCTCCCCCTCGCGGTCGGCGAGCGCTTTCAGAATCTGATGCGATCTTTCCGTGATACGGACGTTCAGTGTCGGCATGAAAGTTACCTCATGCGAAGTATGCGATTCGGTTGACAACGCTGTCAACAAAAATGCGAACGTGACCGACATCGCACGACGGAAAGCGCGATGTGCCACAAGAGCGGCGGCTGACGCTTCACCAGGGGCGGACCGAGACAGCCTTTTAGGTTTCGCAGCCCAGGCGTGCATGAGGAACGAGGAAGCAGGCAGAATGTGGTAAGCGGCCGGACCGACTCCGATGCGCCCTGAAAACAGGCAGAGCCGGCGGTCAGGAGCGCCGGAACGATGACGGCAGTCGATTACATGCGGAGGGACCGTGACAACCGGTACTGGAGGTCCCAGTGAGAGGAAAATATTTCGCGGACGCCGCATCTGCATCCAGACGGGCGGGCGCGCACGGCGCGGAGCGGCACCCGCCCCCGGAAGGAGACACGCTACATGAAAACGAGGCGGTCACGACGTGCTGCCTCCGCCTGCTTCGACCCACTCCTGTCAAAGGTTCGTCCTGCGAATCGCCCCCGCTACCGCCTTTACAGACCGCTCCCCCAGTGCGGGGCCCGTGCTACGCCGTCCGACGACCACAGGGCGAACGCCAGCAATCCGGTCGTCGCCGTCACCACAAGTAGCCAGAGCAGCCGCCGGGCGACCCGCGCCCGGCGGGCACGACGTTCCCGTCGGAGCCTGTCCTGTTGTGCTCGCCGCTGCCGCCGCAGCAGATCCAGAGCGGTGCCGAGCCGACGGGTCGCGCCCGCCGCGCCTTCCCCCGCGAAGGCGTGCTCGATCATGCGCTTGGCCCGCAGCATCCCGGCATCCGCCGCATCGGGCGCGAGCGGGGACGGGCGCACCTGCGATTCCAGACACGCCTCGCACAGGTACGCTGGCAGGGCATGCACTTCGGCGACGGTCATCAGCTCGTAGTCGGCGCGGCGTCCGCATTTTCGGCACGGGAGGGTCACGGCTCGTCTCTTTCGTTGGGTTCAGCGGTGAATGGGCAGGCGATTCGCTGCTCAAACACGAGTATAAGCGGGCGGGAAGCGCCTGTCAAGATTGCTGCCCGGTGCCGGAAACGAAAACGCCGGGAGACTTTTGACGGGGTGAACGCGCGGATGGTATAATGGCGCAGAAACGAAAGCCTGTTTCCCGATTTCACCCCATTTGACGGGTTTGCAGCAACGCCTTTTGGATTCCGCCGCCCGGTCGGGCATAGCCTGGCGTAGATGTCCGAAAGGCTCCCTGTCGCAGCCCGTGACACCAGGAGCACCCACCCCATGCGCCGCCGGCGAACCGCCGCCCCTGACTCCGAGACCGTCGAAACCAGTGAGACCCCAGACGCCAGCGACGCCGCTGTGACCGAGTCTCCCGCCGAAATCTCTCCCGCATCGCCCTCCGAAACGGTTCCGCAGGCGGAAGACCCCGCCGCGGCGCCCAAGCGACGGCGCGCGCCGCGCAAGAAGGCTGCTCCCGCCGACGAGGCGACCGAGACGGTCGCACAGACCGTCTCCGAGCCGGTCCCCGAGGCCCCCGCCCCGCCCGCCGAGGTCCCGGCGGAGCCCCCGCGCCGCGGCCGGAGACGGGGGAAGACGACCCTCACCCCGTCGGCCGAGGAGGGCGTGATCGTCCTCGACGAGCCTGCTCTCGAAGCGGCAGCGGACACGCAGCCGCCCACGGACGAGGCTGCCGCGCCCGGAGGACCGGCGCCGGACGTGATCGCCGAGGAGACGCCGCCGGACGAGGGGGCCGCCCGCCCGCGGCGCTCCCGTGGCGGCCGAGGCCGCACCCGTACGGCGGTGGTAGCGGAGTCGGAGACGGCGACGGCAGAACCCGTGGAGACGCCGCCCGCCCCGGCGGAGGATGCGCCGCAGGAAGAAGCGGCCGCGGCGGCGCCGGCCAGGCGCTCGCGCCGCCGGGGGAAGGCGACCGCCGAGGCGCCGGCGCCGGAGATGACGACGCCCACGCCGGTGGACGTGATCGCGCCGCACGCGGAGCCGCCCGCGGAGCAGCAGGCGCCCGACGACGAGGCGCCCGCCAGAACGCGGCGCACACGGGGCCTGCGCCGCACGGCGACCGCCGCCGAGCCCGCGGAACCGGCCCCGCCCGCGTACCAGGCGTTGCCCGCCGAGACGCTGGCACGGCTGCCCGAGACGCGCGTCGCGCCGCGCAAAGGCGTGCCGGAACTCCTCATCAACGGCGAGCCGCAACTGCCCTTCTGGTTTTTCGTCAACACCGAAGACCCCGAAGCGCAGGAGATCGCGGCGCGCGAGATCCGGCAGGCGTACCAGGCCGGGGTCCGCTTCTTCACCCTCCTGGCGCACCTGCCCTGGACGGGCCGGGACGGCGCGCGGCGCTACGGCCCGCTGGACGAGGCGCTCGACTTCGTGGCCCGGCACGCGCCGGAAGGCTTCCTGCTGCCGCGCCTGATCTTTTCGCCGCCGGCGTCATGGGAGCGCGCGCACCCCGGCGAGATGTCGCGGTACGGGAACGGGGAGGACGGCGACGTTTCGCTGGCCTCGCGCGCGTTCTGGGACGACGAGGCGGACCGCGCGCTGCGCGCCGCCGTCGAGCACGTCGCCGAGGGGCCGCACGCCGGGCGCGTGTTCGGCTTCTATCTGGAGCACGGCGAGTGGTTCTACCCGGCCGGGCAGGGCTACGACGTGTCCGAGCCGAACCGCGACGCGTTCCGCGTCTGGCTGCGGACGCACTACCGGAACGACGTGGTCGCGCTGCGCGCCGCCTGGCACGACGGCAAGGTGACGTTCGAGACGGCGGAGATACCGGCGCCGCTGCCCCCGACCACGGCAATTCCCGGCAGCCTCAACCTGCTGTACGGGCCGCGCGAACGCCGCCACGCCGATTTCCATGAGTTCTCCTCGGACCTCGTGGCGCGCGTCATCACGCGGCTGGGGCGCGCCGTCAAGGAGGCGAGCGGGAACCGGTCGGCGGTCGCGGTCTCGTACGGCTATTCGCTGGAGTTGCCGCGCGCCGGCTCCGGCCACCTGTCCCTGGCGACCCTGCTGGACTCGCCGTTCGTGGACATCCTGACCGGCCCGTACTCGTACGCCGGCCGGACTCCCGGCGGCTCGGCCTCGCTGCCGACGCCGACCGGGTCGGTCGTGCTGGCGGGCAAGCTGTGGGTGAGCGAGGACGACACCAAGACGTTCCGGGCGCGCCGCGAGACCCCGGACGGCTACAACCCCCGCATCCCATCGGCCGAGGAGACGCAGGCGGTCCACGCCCGGAACTTCGGCGCGGCGCTCACGCATGGGGCAGGCCTGTCGTGGATGGACCTGTGGGGCGAGGGCTGGCTGGACGACCCGGCGACGTGGGAACATCTGGGGCGCCTGCGTGATCTCGCGGGCGGCTTGGCGACCCGGCGGCGCAACCCGCGCACAAAGGCGGCGCCCGCTCCCGACGTGGCCGTGATCGTGGACGAGCGCTCGTTCTTCGGCGTGCGCGCGGACGAGATGCTGCTGGGCCGGCTGATCGGTGGGCAGCGCGACGTGCTGCTGCGGTCGGGGGCCCGGATCGGCTTCTACCTGATGTCCGACCTGGCGCGCAAGAACTTCCCGGATACGCCGCGCCTGCTGCTGTTCCTGAACGCGTTCCGCTTCCCCACCGAGGTGCGCACCGCGATCCGGGAGCGCTTCCAGGACGATGGGCGCACGCTGGCCTGGCTCTACGGGCCGGGCTGCCAGGAGACGGCCGGCGACGCGACGAGCATCAGCGAGCTGACAGACGTATTGGGCATCCACCTGCGCCTCCAGGCCTGGGGCTCGAAAACCGGGACGCAGGTCACGGACGGACGCTCGCCGCTCACGGAGCACGTGCGCGGGCAGCGGCTGGGCGAGGAGAGCCGGGTCAACCCGTCCTTCTACGTCTCCGACACGCGGGCGCAGATCCTGGGCGAGTATCTCGGCAGCGGGAACGCGTCGGTCGCGGTGCGCAAGCACCCGCGCTGGCAGTCGGTCTTCATCGGCGAGGCGGCCCTGACGCCCGCCCTGCTCCGCGGCCTGTACCGGCTCGCCGGCGTCCCGTCCTTCACGACCGAGGACGACGTGGCCTGGGTCGGCGACTCGCTGATCTGCCTGCATTCGGCAGAA
>CADCTO010000373.1 GCA_902805585.1 uncultured Armatimonadota bacterium
GTCGCCGCTCCCGGCTTGCTCGATGGCGAGGGGCACGAGGAAGCCCCGCCCTTCGCGCTCCATCCGAAGGCGCGCCTGCTCGGCCAATTCCCCGGCGTCCCGCGTGCCGATCCGCGCGCAGACCGTCTCCGTCAGCGCCGTGGCCGCGTCCATGCCGTCCAGCGCGCGCAGCGTGCGCCGCACCATCTCCGCGGTCAGCCAGGCGCCGCTGCCTTCGTCCCCGAACTCCCACCCGCGCCCGCCCACCCGCGCCGCGTTACCACGGGCGTCCTCGGCGTAGACGACCGAACCGGTGCCCGCGAGCACGGCGATGCCCGCGCCGCCCGTCGCCCCGTGGAACGCGATCACGAAATCCGGCACGACCATGGCGACCCGGGCGCGCGGAAAGAGCCCGGCGAGTTCGGCTTCCCAACTGGCCCGCACCCCGGTCCGCGACACTTTGGTGGCCCCGGCGCAGACCGCCAGGACATCCCCGGGCGCGGCTTCGGCAGCCGCGAGTGCCTCCCGCAACGGCCCCTCCAGTGCGGGGACGCCGTCCGGATGCGACGCGCCGTACGCTTCCGCGCGCACGGCGTCGCCCGCGGCGTCCGCCACCACAACGCGCGTCGTCGTCCCGCCCGCGTCGATCCCGACGACCAGCCCCTGCTTCCGGCTCGCGCCTGTCATCCGCATCCGCCTCCCGCCCGCGACCGCCTGCTTATGCCCCATTGTATCAACCGCGGACGCCCTCTGTCGAGCTTTGTCTTGACCGGAACCGAAACCTGTGTTACTATGAGGTGTCCCCGGCGGCCATGGCCCGGATTTCCGTCGCCTGGGGTACGACATCGGGGCGTAGCTCAGCTTGGTAGAGCGCTGCGTTCGGGTCGCAGAGGCCGAAGGTTCGAATCCTTTCGCCCCGATAGCACCTGGAAGGACGTGAACAGTATGTTCACGTCCTTTTCGCTTTATGGACCCTGCCATATCGCCGTCGATGGGCCGGCCGATCTGCCGAACCCGCTTGCCTCCATGCGCGGGTACAATAGGCTATTCTAATGCAAGTCGCAGGAGGCTGTTCAATGTTGAACCAGTGCGGCGATAGAGACGAAGCGGAGCTGGCCGAAGCCGCGGAGCGGGGCCACGCGCTGTACGAGCAGGCATTGAAAACCGTTCTGGAACCCGACGAGAACGGGCACACCGTCGCCATCCACCCCGACACCGGCGACTACCTTGTCGCCCTCGACTGGACGAAGGCCTGGCAGACACTGCGCGGCCGGCACGCGGACGGGCTGATCATGACGCTGACCATCGGCGAGCAGACCCGCAACCACCACCACTGCCGGATGTTCTGCAGCGAGCACGTCACCCACCACCGGTGACACGGCGTTCTCGCGTGCCCGGCATCGGATTCCGGCGCGAAGACCGAAAGGCCGCTCCTGCCTTCAGGAGCGGCCTTATCAGTTCACTGCCCCTGTTCGCACCGCTCTTTGATCGCCCGGAGCGTGGCGTCCGAGTTGTCCTGGACCGCTTTGCGGATCATGGATTTGATCAGCGGGCCGACGAGCGGGATCTCGATCTCGTACTCGACGACCGACGTGAAGCGTGTGGCGTCGCCCCCCTCGGGCGTGAACGTCCAGACGCCCTCCCACTGCTTGTAGTCGCCGGAAAGCTGGCGGAAGGTGCAGGTGCCGGCCGCCCCGTCCCAGACGTCCTCCTCGACCCAGTGGATCGTGGTCCCGAACTTGGGCACGACGCCGACCCAGTCGCTGACGACGCGCTTGCCGTCGTCGCTCTTCTCCAGCACTTTGAGCGACTTGAGGTCCGCCATGAACTCGGGGAACTTCTCGTTGTCCTGCGCGACGGCGAGCACGCGCTCGCGCGGCGCCTGGATCAGGACGCTGCTTTCCACCCGGGGCATCTACTCTTCACCTTTCACTCCGTGTAGCCGCAGTTCTCGCAGACGAGGCGCAGTTCACCCTCGACGACTTCGGGCTCCTCCATGCCGCAGATGGGGCATGTGGTCTCGTCCTCGCCGATCTCGGCCCCGCAGCACTGTGTCACCTGCGTCGCTTCCTCTTCCATGGTCGCCTGACACACCGGACACTCGAACATCGCCCGCACCTCCTCGGAACCAGGTTCTCGCGGATGTCGCTTGCGGACGGACTTCGACGCGGGTCTGCGGCTTTCCTGCGCCCGATCCGCTCAGACGGAGCTGCGGACGCCGCCGAACTTCCGGACGCGGCCCTGATAATCGGCGATGGCGTCGATGAGGTGTTGGGTGGAGAAATCCGGCCACAGGGTCTGGGTGACGGAGAGCTCGGCGTAGGCGATCTGCCACAGGAGGTAGTTGGACACGCGCATCTCGCCGGCCGTGCGGATCAGCAGGTCGGGGTCGGGCAGGCCGGCGGTGTACAGGCCCTCGGCGAACCGCTCGGCCGTCACGTCCTTGGCGCACAGCTCCTGGCGGCAGGCCATCTCCACCAGGCGGCGCGTGGCGTCCAGGATCTCTTCGCGCCCGCTGTAGTTGAGGCAGATGTTGAGCGTGAGGCGCTGGTTCTTTGCCGTCACCTCGCGGTTCTGGTCCAGCTCGGCCTGGAGGGACTTGGGGAGATCGGCCAGGCGCCCCGAGAAGTGCATCCGCACGCCGTTCTCGTGCAGTTCGTGCAGCTCACGCCTGGCGCCCTCCTCGAACAGGCGCATCAGGCCGTCGGTCTCTTGCCGGGGCCGCGTCCAGTTCTCGGTCGAGAAGGCGTACAGCGTCAGGACTTTGATGCCCAGATCGGGCGCGTCCCGCACCACCTGCTGGACCGACTTATACCCCTGCCGGTGTCCCATGAAGCGCGGCATCCCCCGCTTCTCCGCCCAGCGCCCGTTGCCGTCGCAGATGATGGCGACATGCTCCGGGATGCGCGCCGGGTCCAGGCGGGTTCGGAGCGCCTCGTCGATCAGCTTCTTGGAGTTGGTGGACATGCGTTTTACGAAAGGCACAACAAGACCCTCGCCGTTCGTGCGGCGAGGGTCGTGAAAAGGATCCGGCGTGTGTTCATTCCGGCGTCCGGGCGTCCGGGTCGGACGCATGTTCGATCTCTTCCTGCAGCTCCCGCCGTCGTTCGGGGTCGGCGTACACTTCGGCGATGTCCTCCAGCTCGGCCAGGAACGCGTTCAGGACCGCGCCGTCCCCGTCCACGGCGGCGCGGGCCGAGAACAGGATCAGCTCGTAGGTGAACTCGGACTGCTGCTGGTTCGACAGGCAGGAAAACAGTTCCGCAAGCTCTTCCGGCGAGCGGCGCGGCGCGAGCGGCTTCTTTTTGGACCGCGCACCGTTGGGAGAGACCGAGGACATGTCAGACCTCCAGGAGTTCCGCCTCTTTGGTCTTTTGCAGAGCGTCCAGTTCGGCGATGTACTTATCCGCGAGTTTCTGGACGTCTTTTTCGCCCCGCTTCACGTCGTCATCCGTGAGATCGTCGTCGCGCTTGAGGTGCTCGTTCGCGTCGCGCCGGATGTTACGGATCGAGACGCGCGCGGCTTCCGCCTTCTGGTGGAGCTGCTTGACGAAGTCTTTGCGCCGCTCCTCGGTCAGCGGCGGGATGGCGAGCCGGATGACGTTGCCGTCGTTGGTCGGCGTCAGGCCCAGGTCCGACTTCATGATGGCCTTCTCGATGGCCGCCATCGCCCCCTTGTCCCAGGGCTGGATGACCAGCATGCGCGCGTCGGGCGTGGTGACGCCGCCGACCTGGTTGACCGGCAGCGTCTGGCCGTAGTACTCCACCTTCAGCGAGTCGAGCAGCGCCGGGTTCGCCCGCCCGGTCCGCAGCGTGGCGAAATCGTGCTGTGCGGCCTCGATGCTTTTCTTCATGCGGGTTTCGGCATCCCGCAGCCTATCGCTGATGCTCATGGATTCCTCCAGGGTTGAGGGATCCCTTTCCCTCATCCCTCACTTCGTTCTCCCGACCAAAGTGCCAATAGGTTCGCCCAGGACGGCGCGCTTGATGTTGCCGGGCACGGCGATGTCGAAGACGACGATCGGCAGGTCGTTCTCCATGCAGACGGCGAAGGCGGTCAGGTCCATCACGCGCAGTTTGCGCTCGATGGCCTCCTCGTAGCCCACCTGCACGTACGGGCGCGCGTCGGCGAACTTCTTGGGGTCCTTGTCGTACACGGCGTCCACATTGGTCGCCTTCAAAACCGCGTCGCAGTGCAGTTCCAGCGCCCGCAGGGCGGCGGCGGTATCGGTCGTGAAGTACGGGTTACCCGTCCCCGCCGCCAGGATCACGACGCGGCCCTTTTCGATGTGGCGGATGGCGCGGCGCCGGATGAAGGGTTCCGCGACCGAGGTGATCTGGATCGCCGTCTGCACGCGCGTCGGCACGTCCAGCTTTTCCAGGGCGTCCTGAAGCGCCATGGCGTTGATCACGGTCGCCAGCATCCCCATGTAGTCCGCCGTCGCCCGCTCCATGCCCTTGCCGGAGGCGGACTGGCCGCGCAGGATGTTGCCGCCGCCGACCACGACCGCGACGCCGACGTTTTCGCGGTGCACGTCGGCGATCTCCAGCGCCAGCTTGCCCGTCGTGTCCGGGTCGATGCCGAAGCCGAGCCCTCCGGCGAACGCTTCGCCGGAGAGCTTTACGAGCACCCTCCCGAACCGGGGTCGGGTCGCCCCTGCCACGTCTGGAAGAGGGTCACTCACCGGACGTCGTCTTGCCCCGCGACGCGCGTGTACTGCTCGCCGACGCGGAAGCGGACGAAGCGCACAAGGCTCGCACCCGACGTTTCCTTGACGACCTGGGCGACGGTCTTGGCCGGTTCGCGGACGTAGGCCTGGTTGAGCAGAACGGTCTCCTCCAGGAACTTTCGCACGCGGCCGTTGATCATCGACTCGATGGCCTTTTCCGGCTTGCCCGCCATCTTGGGGTCGTTGGCGGCCTGGTCGCGGGCGATCTCGCGCTCCTTGTCCAGGATGCCGGCCTCGACCTCGTCCTCGGTCAGGTACATCGGGTTCGCCGACGCGATGTGCAGGGCGACCTCGCGCACCAGCGTTTGGAGCGCATCGGCGTCCGCGCCGGTCGCCTCGACCAGCACGCCGATCTTGCCGCCCTCGTCGCCCGAGCCGCCCGGGTTGTGGACGTACGCCCCGACCACGTTGCCGGCCGGCGCGCCGAAGCGCTCGAACCGGCCGAGCAGGATCCTCTCGCCGATGCGGCCCGCCGCCTCCGTGATCGTGTCGGCCAGGGTCGCGCCGCCGTCCATCGTGTCGGCCAGCAGCTCCTCGGTCGTCTTCGGGACCGTGCCGGCCGGGTAGGCCGCGACCTTCTCGACGATCTGGCGCGTCAGCGCCTTGAAGTCGTCGTTGCGCGCGACGAAGTCCGTCTCGGAGTTCATCTCCACCAGGACGCCCACCGTGCGGCTGTCACTGACGTGCGCCATGACGATCCCCTCGGCCGCCGTGCGCCCCTCGCGGCCGCCGACCTTGTTGCCGAGCCGCTTGCGCAGGATCGTGACGGCCTCGTCCAGGTCGCCGTCGGCTTCCGTGAGCGCCTTCTTGCATTCCATCATGCCCGCGCCGGTCCGATCGCGCAGCTGCGCCACCATCGCGGCCGTTATCGTTGCCATAACCTCAATCTCCCTCAAGTCACCGGTGAATACCCGGCAAAAGGGCGGACGGCGCGACTGCCGCGCGCGCCCGCCCTGGATGTGTCGCGTTGATCTAGCCGGACGACGGGTGCGCGTTGGACGTCGTCGGGCTGCCCGCATCCGCGCCCGTCCCGATGTTCACCTGGTGCGGGGCGCCACCGGTCTCCTCGGCGATGATCTGGGTCGCCTCGGCGGCCCCCGTCGCGTCGTCGCCGGTGGACTGCAGGGTCGAATCCTGGGGCTCGCCGACCAGGGCTTCCGCGTCCGCCACGATCTGTTCGGGCGTTCGGGCCTCGACATCCTGCGCCGGCGCCTCGACCATGTGTCCCTGGGCGTCGTAGTCGAAGCCCAGCCCCTTGGCGTCCTCTTCCATCTGCCGCCGCCGCGCCTCGGCGGTCGTCGCCGCCGCCGCGTCGGTGCCGTCCACGCCCGCGACGCCGTCTTCGTCCCCGACCATCGCGCCCTGCCACTCGACCTGCTTGACCTCGATGATCGCGTCGGCGATCTTGTTGCAGATCAGCTTGATCGCGCGGATCGCGTCGTCGTTGCCCGGGATGATGTAGTCCACCTCGTCCGGGTCGCAGTTCGTGTCCACGATAGCGACGATGGGGATGCCGAGCTTGCGGGCCTCCTGCACGGCGATGTGTTCCTTC
>CADCTO010000374.1 GCA_902805585.1 uncultured Armatimonadota bacterium
GCGGCACGTCCTCGGTGTCCAGTTCCTGCAGATGCGCGAACTGTCCTAAGAGGTCGTTCAGGTGGTGCGTGAGGCGGTCGGTCTCGTCGTGGGTGAGGGCGAGCCGGGCCAGCACGGCCACGCGCCCGACCTCCTCGCGGGTCAGCGCCATGAAGGGGCGTCTCCTCGTGAAAAGGGTGGGGCGGCGCACGCGCCGCCCGTATCGGTTGATTATAGCACGGTCGCGAAAGGCGGCGCAAATGGCGCGCCGGGACACGAAAAGGCCGCCTGCGAGAACGGCGGAGGTACCCTGTAGCGGGGAGACGGAACGAATGCGACAACTCCGACCGCTATCGCGGCTCTTGCTGGCGGTCCTCTTCGTGGGCGGGGGCGTCCTGCACTTCACCGCAACGCCGGTCTATCTCAAGGTGATGCCGCCGTACCTGCCGCACCCGCGCCTGCTCGTCTATCTGAGCGGGGCCTGCGAGATCGCCGGAGGGATCGGCGTCCTGCTGCCGCCGCCCGTCTGCCGCTGGGCGGGGTGGGGCCTGATCGCGCTGCTCGTGGCCGTGTTCCCGGCGAACGTGCACATGGCGATGCACCGCGATAGCATCCCCGGCCTGGACGTACAGCCGTTCCTGCTCTGGCTGCGCCTCCCGCTCCAGCTCGTCCTGATCGCCTGGGTCGCCTTCGCCACGGGAAAGGCGCCGGACAAGCCGCAGACCCGCTGACCGAATGAATCGGTAGGGCTCAGCCGGCCCCCACAACGTACGCGCGGTCGAGCAGTTCGACGGGGTGGGCGATCTCCGGCGCCTCGGCTCCCTCGGGCAGCCCCTGCTGGATCCAGGCGAGGCAGCCGGGGTTGCCGGTAGCGACGATCTGCGCGCCCGTGGCGAGAAGGTTGGCGACCTTCTTCCGCTGGAGCGCGCGCGCCATGTCGGGCTGGAGGAAGTTATAAACGCCCGCCGACCCGCAGCACTGGTCGGCGTCGGGAAGCTCGACGAACGTGACGCCGGGGATGGTTTTGAGCAGCGCGCGGGGCGCACTCGTGATCTTCTGCCCGTGCGCGAGGTGGCAGGCGTCGTGGTAGGTGACCCGGGCGTTGACGGCGGCGGGCATCGGGCGCGGCCCGAGCGCATGCAGGTACTCCGAAACGTCCTTGACCTTCGCCGAAAAGGTGCGGGCGCGCGCGGCCCACTCGGGGTCGTCCTTCAGCAGATGCCCGTACTCCTTCATGAAGGAGCCGCAGCCCGCCGAGTTGACGATGACGGCGTCGTAGTTCCCCTTCTCGAACGCGGCGACCGTACGGCGTGCGAGGTCGCGCGCGTCGTCGCCCTCGCCCTGGTGGCCGTGCAGCGCGCCGCAGCAGCCCTGCTCGCGCGGGCACACGACCTCGACGCCGTTGGCGGCGAGCACGCGGGCCGTGGCGTGGTGGACCGGGGCGAACAGCACGCGCATCACGCAGCCGGCCAGCAGGGCGACCCGGCCCCGCTTCTCGCCCCGGGCGGGCGTCACGGCCGGAACCGGCCGTGACGCCTCGCTCAGGTTCGCGGGGAGCGGCATCGCCGTGTCGGCGGGCAGCCCCAGGAAGCGGGCGACGGGGACCGGTATCTTGCCGCCGGTCAGCTTGCCACCGCGCAGGGCGAGCGCCATGCGCCCGGGGTTCGTGAGCGTGCCGAGCAGCCCGTCGCGCAGCATGCGCTCGCCCACCGGGCGGTGGACCGCCTGCTCCTGCCGCTCGCGCACGGCCTCCAGCAGATGGCCGTACGGCACGCCCGACGGGCACGCCGTCTCGCACGCGCGGCAGCCCAGACAGCGGTCCAGGTGGTAGCCCGCGCCGCCCGGCTCGCTGCTGTCCCCAACCATGGGCAGATTGCCCTCGAAGATGCCGCGCATCAGCACGAGCCGCCCGCGCGGGCTGTCGGACTCGTCGCCGGTCTCGCGGTACGTCGGACACGCCTGGAGGCAGAACCCGCAGTGGACACAGGCCATCAGGCCCTTTTCGATATCGTCTTTGTTCATGATCTCTTGAAGCCGCCCATCCAGCGGGACAGCCCTCACCCCTTTCCCCTGCTCTCGCTCCGCGGGGGGAGAGGGGTGCCTGCGGCCCGGCCCGACTGCGGCTGCGCGCGGGGGCGGCGCCTTCGGGGTACCTGTTCCTTCCGCTGCCCCCTCCCGTGAACCGGCTGTCGATTTGGTGTCAGGCACCCCCCTGCTCCCGCTCCGCTGGAGCAGGGGAAAGGGGAAGGGGGTGAGGGCCTACAGCCGCCCCACAAACCGCCCCGGATTCAGCGTCCCGTCCGGGTCCAGCGTCTCTTTCATCCGCTTCATCAACGCGAAGGCCGGCGGAAGCGGCCACCACAGGTCAACGTCACCGCCACGCAACGACGATGGAGCGTCAAGCACAGCATAAGCGGTGTCCCGCTCCTTCGACCATTGTATCATCTTGACGGCGACTTCCCCGGCGTCCTCACCCACGTACCCCGCGTCCGTGTGGCCGGTGCCGGGGAGGGTCCGTACCCAGGCCCAGTCCGCGGATCGTGCGATGGCTTCATGCCGGGCGTACGCGCCGTCGGCAGGGCCGGAGAAGCGTAACGTGGATTGTGGCCTCGGGCGGCGACCAGGGCCGCTGACCACGACAGGCCCGCGTTCACTTGGCGCGCGCGCCCCTGCGGCGACGGCTATGCGTTCGGCTTCAGCACGGGCAGCTTCCACGACCTCGCGCGGACCGGCGAAACACAGGGTAAACCCGCGGTCCGTCTGGAAGACGCGGTTGTTCTTCAGGACGCTCTGGACGGGCGAAAGCGCGGCGGCGTGCAGGCGGGCGACGAAATTGGCGTCCACACCTTCCCAGGAAACCTCGGCGAACGCCTCCGGGACCGGTGCCAGCTTGAACGTGGCCTCGACGATCACGCCCAGGGTGCCAAGGGCGCCGACATGGAGCTTGGGCAGGTCGTAGCCGGTCACGTTCTTGACGACCTTGCCGCCGCCCCGGATAATGCGCCCGCGCGCGTCCACGACCGTCAGGCCGATCAGCCAGTCGCGTGCGGTGCCGTAGCCGAGCCGGGAGGGCCCCCACGCGTTCAAGGCCAGGATGCCGCCGACAGTCGCTCGGTCTGCGTCCGGCGGGTCGAGGGGCAGGAACTGGCTGTGCGTGGCGAGCGCGGCCTGCACCTGCGCGAGAGTCGCGCCGGCCTCGACGGTCACGGTCATGTCGCCGGGCTCATGGGCGACGATGCGGCTGAGGCCCGACAGGTCGAGCACGATGTCGGGGCGGCGGGGGAGGTAGCCGTAGTCCTGGCCCGTGCCGCCGCCCCAGGGGATCACGGCTTTCCCAGAAGCGTTTGCCCGCGCGACCACGGCGGCGACCTCTCCAACCGTCGTCGGCCTGACGGCCTCGTCTGGTTCGACTCCGAGCAGCGGGGCGTAATTCATGGGGGGATGAACCACGGGGGCATCACGATGCCCCCGTGGTTCACATCCTCTTCCTACGCCGCCACGGGCTGCGGCGCGTCCTCGGGGTCGAGGTAGAAGTCGTGGGCGTACAGGTCGCCCAGCGTGCGCAGCTCCTGCTCGCTCATCGGCGCGGTGTCCGGGGCTCCGGCAAGCTCTTCGAGCTGCGGGGCGTCGTAGATGTTGGGCAGGACGCTGACGATGCTCGGCTCGGACAGGATGAACTGGAGGGCGGCCTGGCCGATGGTGCGCCCGGCGTCCCCGGCGATGAAGTCGAGCTTGGCGACCTTGCGGATGCCGCGGTCGCGCCACTGGCGCTTGCGCTCGTCGGTGATCATGCGCCAGTTGCGGTGGTCGCCCGGCGCGAACTCGGTGTCGGCGTGGACGCTGCCGAGCAGCAGGTCCGAGGCGTGCGGGACGCGCGTCAGGATGCCCTTGCCGCGCGCGCGGGCCGCCTCGAAGATGGGTGCGCCGACCTGCTGCTCCAGCAGGTTGTAGATGATCTGCACGCCGTCCATCTTCGTGTGCTCGATGATGTAGGCGCACTCGTCGGCCTGCCGCTCGTCGATGGCGGGGCCGAGCGTGGCCCCGTAGGCGCGGATCTTCCCCTCCGACTTCAGGGCTTCGAGTTCGGCCAGCAGGTCGTCGCGCTGCAAATCGGGCAGGCGCGGGTTGTGCATCTGGTAGAAGTCGATGCGGTCGGTGCCCAGGCGCTCCAGGCTCTTCTCCACGGCGAAGCGGACATACGACGGTTCCCAGTTGTGGGGGCGCTCCCGCTGGCCGGGCTGCGGCTTGTGGTTGTAGATGTCGTAGCCGAACTTGGTGCCGATGGCGATCTCGTCGCGCCGGCCGGGGAACGCTTCGGCCAGGATCGTCTCGGCGCCGCCGTCGCTGTAGGTGTCCGCGGTGTCGTAGAAGGTGACGCCCAGGTCGAGGGCGCGGCGGAGCAGGTCGATGCCCACCTGCCGGTCCGTGATCCCCCACCACGTCGTCGCCACGGTCCACACCCCGAAGCCGACCTCGCTGACCCGCAGGTCCGTCCCCGGGAACGTCCGGTACTTCATGGATACGCCTCGTTACGCCAAAGGTTTCGCGGGCGCGTCGCCCGCTCCCTGTCATGATACCGCCGCGCGCGCCGCAGCGTCAAGAAAGGCGTTCCCGGCGGGCGGGGCCCACTCGTTGACAGCCCCCCGCACTCACTGTATAACAAGATATGAGAACGATCCGCCCGCTCCCCTTCGCACTGCTGCTCGCGGCGAGCCTCGTTTCGCCCCTCGCGCCGGCCGTTGTCCGCGCCGCGCCGCCGCAGGGCGTGCCCCGCCCGGCGGCCGGAGCCGTCGGCCTGCGCCCCCATTCGCTCGCGGCCCATGAGTACCTCCCGACGTCGAAACTGCGTCCCGGGATGAAGGGCTACGGCCTGACCGTGTTCCGCGGCACCAAGATCGACCGGTTCGGCGTGACGATCCTGGGCGTGCTCCAGAAGGTCAACAACGGCAAAGACCTGATCCTGGTCCGCCTGTCGGGCGGGCCGATCACGGGGCGGGGGGCGACGGCGATCTCGGGCATGAGCGGGTCGCCGGTGTACGTGAACGGGCGCATCGTCGGCGCGTACGCGTACGCGCCGAACTTCGCCCGCGAGCCGCTGGGCTTCCTGACCCCCATCGAGGACATGCTGGAGGCGTGGGACCCGGACCTGCCGCAGGACCCATCCTACACCGCCTCGGCCGCCGCCGCGACGGCGGCCCGCACCCCCACCACCCCGAAGGGGGCCGTGGCCATCGGCGGGCGCCGCGTGAGCGGCGTGCGCTTCGCCACGCCCGGCGAGGTGATGCTGCGCCCCGGCGATTCGGTGGACGAGGACGGCACGCTGACCCTGGTGCCGCTGGCGATGCCCGTGTCCGTGGCCGGGGTCCCGCTTTCGCGCCTGCCGGAGCTTGCCAAACTGCTGGCGCCGCTGGGGCTGCGGCCGTCGCAGATGCCGGGCGGCGCTATGCTGCCCAAGAACGCGAAGGGGTCGAACCTCCAGCCCGGCGGCGCGTTCGGCGTGTCGCTGGCGACCGGCGACCTGGACATGACCGCCATCGGGACGCTGACGTACCGGCGCGGCGATAAGATCGTCGGCTTCGGCCACCCGTTCACGGGCATCGGCCCCATCGACGCGCCGATGAGCTCCGCCTACATCCACGACATCCTGCCCTCGTACCAGTCGTCCTCGAAGATCGGATCGCCCGTGTCGGTCGTCGGGCGCGTGTTCCAGGACCGGCCCTTTTCGGTCGGCGGCCAGATCGGGTCGCGGCCGGTCATGGTGCCCGTTTCCATCGACATCGACGACCGGTCCCAGCGCCGCACGCGCAAGTTCCGCGCGCAGATCCTGCGCCACCCGCTGATGACGGCCCAGCTGGCCGCCTTCGCCGCCACCAGCGCGATCGCCGAGATCCACGGGAACCCCGGCGACGCCATGGCCCGCGTCTCGCTCACGGTCGAGGCCGACGAGGTGGGCACGGTCCAGCGCACCAACACGTTCTTCGACCCGGTGGCGATCAGTGAGTCGGCGACCGGCGACCTGATCTCGCTCCTCATGACCCTGAGCTCGAACCCCTTCTATCCGGTGGGCGTCCGCTCGATCCGCATGAACGTCGTGATTGAGCCGCGCCGCGACACCGCCCAGGTGGAGCGCATCTTCCTCAAGCAGAGCCGCTTCGAGCCCGGCGAGACCGTCGAGATCGGCGTGGTCCTCAAGCCGTACAAGCAGGAGCGCATCGTCCGGAACCTGTCGGTCAAGATCCCGGCCTCGGTCCCGTC
>CADCTO010000375.1 GCA_902805585.1 uncultured Armatimonadota bacterium
GTTCGACGTGCAAAACGGCGCGCTCTGCGTCGAGCGCTCGGACGGCTGACCGAAACGAACGCATAGCCGCAAAAACGCGCAAGAGGCACAAAGGGGGGCGACCCTGTCAACTCCTTTGTGCCTCTTGCGCGTTTTTGCGGCTAATCTATTCCCGTCCTAGTCCTTCCGGGCCGGCAGATACATGAGCTGGACTTTGACCGCCTGCACGTCGAACTTTGGCTTGTACTCGGAGCAGCGGAACGACTTGGAATGCTCCTTCGGGTTCAGGGCGTCGTTGGCGTAGACCGGCAGGCGGAAGGCCTTGCAGCGCTCCAGAGAGCGGTCGTAGTTCTCGCAGTCGTAGCAGCGGCGCAGGATGGTGTGGCAGATCGAGCAGCGCTCGGAGCCGACCAGTTCGACCTGGCTGCACAGCGGGCAGTGGATATAGACTTCCGAGAAGCGCGCGTCCTTTTCCAGCAGTGCCTGCCGGACCTTGTCGTTGAACTCGTTCACTTCGCGCGCGAGTTCCGACGTCGCCGACAGGAGCTGGTTCACCTGCGGCGTGGTCAGGTGATCAACGACGCGCTCGTCCAGCAGCTCGCTGAGCGTTACGCTCGTCTGCTTGATCGAGCGCAGGTGCTGCTCCGCGCTTTTCGGCTTGTACGCCCGCTTCCTGCTTTCGCGCGTGCCCAGCGCCTTCAGGATCTGCTTGGTGCCGCTGACCGGCACGCGCAGGAACGCTTCCCGCTTGTCCGGGAACTGCCGGATGGCGCCCGTGATGACCTCGGCGTCGGGCACGTTCAGCCGCTCGGCCTTGATCTTGGCGACCAGGCGCGCCTGACTCTCGGGGTCCTCGTTCAGCGGGATCAGCGCGCGGGCGTGGCCTTCGTTGAACGCGCCCTCCTGTCCCGGCCGGGCCATCAGCTCGGCCTGCACGTCCCGCGGCAGTTCCAGCAGCTCCAGCGACCGGCGCAGCGTCGTCTCGGACAGGCCCAAGGCTTTGCTGACATCTTTCATCACCTGGAACCGCAGCAGGTCGCGGATCGCTTCGGCCCGCTCGATGGGGTTCAGGTCCTCGCGCTGGAAGTTCTCGACCAGAGAGTCGAAGGAGGCGTCCTCGTCCGACATGTCGCGGATGACGGCCGGGATGTGCGTCAGCCCCGCCAGGCGTGTGGCGCGCCAGCGGCGCTCCCCCATGACGATTTCGTAATCGGCCCCCTCGCCCATGAACGGCCGCACGACGATCGGCTCCAGCACGCCGCGCTCCCGGATCGAGTCGCGAAGCTCCTCCAGCGCCTCCTGGTCGAACGTTTTGCGGGGCTGGTTCGCGCGGGGCACGATCCGGTCGACCGGCAGGTGTTGGAAGAGGGACGCGAGCGCGGACTGCCGGAACTCCCGCTCGCGCCGCTCGTCGCCGACGAGCTTGAGCGCGGGAGCCGGGCCGGCCTTCCTCTGCTCCTCCTCGTTGCGGCGCTTGACGACCTTCTGCGACTCCGGAGCGAACGCGGACGGCGGCGGTGCCACCGGGTACTTCGGCACGGCCGGCCTGTCCCCTTGCGGGGGAGCAGGCGGCGGCTCGGCTGCCGCGCTACCCCCGGCGGCGGGTTCCGCGGCCGCCGGCATCATCCGGGTCACTTCGTAAGCGCCGGCGGCCGGCCCCGCCGCGGCCCCGGCGGGTTCCGCGGCGGGCGCGACGGCCATCGCCGCGGGCACCTCCGGCACCGCGACCGCAGACGCCGGTTCCGCCGTCCCCGGATCGCCGCCGGCCGTAGACCCGGCCTGCGGTGCTGTGAGCGCGTTGTAGCGCTCCACGATGTTGTGTGCGGCGAGCGCGTCGTTGCGCTTCAGATAGATGCGCGCGAGGTACTGGTGGTACCAGGGCACCAGCGTCGCGCCCAGCCGGCGCGACTCCTCTTCCACGGCGCCGATCAGTCCCAGCAACATGCGCTCGACCTCGGCCGCGTCCCCCGCCTGCGCAAGGTGCTGCACCTCCTGGGTGTAGGTCGAATAGTGCCTGCCCTGGTAATAGCCCGGCGGGGTGACGTTATAAAAGAGGCGGGCGAGCTCGGCGCCTTTCTCGCGCAGGCGCTGCGCCAGATTCTGCTCCGTCGGGCGGTGCAGCCAGGTCGCCAGGTAGAAGAGGAAGTCGACCGGGTTCTGCTCGGTACGGGTGACGACCCCGCCCGTGAGCGCGTACCCCGTCTTCTCGCGCAGCGGCTTGTAAACGTCTTCGATGTGGTCGCGCTCGTCGTCCGTCAGCACGGTCAGCCACCATTCCTTGAGGTGGTAGTGCTCGATCAGGCCGCCCACCGGCGGCAACGACGGTACTTCGGCCGGCTGCCCGGTATCGCCAGACTTTCGGCGGAACGGTATGGACCAACGCATCAAGACGCTCCTGTCAGCTACCCAACGGATGCAGAATCAATACCACAGCATGGTTGAGGGTTGAGAGCCCGAAGGGGAAGTCTGTCTGTTCCCTTCGGGCTCTCAACCCTCAACCACTCTTCAGACGCCTCGGCGTGGGCGGCGGCCGGTGATCTCGAAAATCGTGCGCTCGGCGACGTTGACGGCGTGCGCGGCGGCGCGCTCAAAGGAATGGATGGCGAGCAGGCGCCCCATCAGGGAGGCGACATCCGCCCCGGGCGCGCTCGCCTCGCGCATCAGTGTGGTCTCCAGATCGGTCGCGTCTTCGTGCAGCGTGTTCTGCTGCCGGAGCACGCTCTCGGCGGTCTCCCGGTCGTTTTCGTTCAGGGCGCGCAGTCCGAGGCGGCACAGCGCCAGCCCGCGCTCCCCGTAGGCGATCACCCGATCGTCGGCCAGCGTCACGCCCTGTGCGGCGGCCTCGCCGACGCGCTTGGACAGGTTGACGGCGTGGTCGCCGATCCGTTCCAGGTCGTCGGCCAGCTTCAGCGTCCCGGTGATGGCGCGGAGGTCCGAGGCCACCGGCTGCTGGCGCGTCAGGAGCCGGAGGCAGTCCTTTTCCAGCAGATCGCGGTCCCGGTCCGCCTCGTCGTCCAGCGCGATGGCGCGCTCCGCCAGCGCCGGGTCGCCCCCCGCCAGCGCCTTGAGCGCCATCTCCAGCTCCTCGATGACCGTCTCGCCGAGCCGGCGGACGTGGGCCGCCATCGTGTTCAACTGCTCCTCGAACGTCGTGCGCTGGGTCGCGGGCATGCGGCGTATCCTTAGGCGGGCTGGAGCATCTCGCGGGCGTGCTGGAGGACGGTGTCGGTGAGGCGCGTGCCGCCGAGCATCCGCGCGATCTCCTGGACGCGCCCTTCGGACTCCAGCGGCGTGACGGCGACGGCGGTGCGGCCTTTGTCCACGCGCTTTTCGATGTACAGGTGGGCGCTGCCGCGCGCGGCGATCTGCGGCAGGTGCGTGATGCACAGGATCTGCGCGTTTCCGGCCAGCGTCGCCAGCTTGTCGGCCAGCACCATGCCCGTGCGCCCGCCGATCCCCGTGTCGATCTCGTCGAACACCAGTGTCGGGACGGCCTCGATGCGCGCCAGCACGGACTTCATGGCCAGCATCACGCGGCTGATCTCGCCGCCCGAGGCGATGCGCGCCAGCGGCTTGAGCGGCTCGCCGGGGTTGGGGGACAGCAGGAACTCCACGTGGTCCGCGCCCTTCGCCCCGACGGGGTGCGGCTCGACGGCCACGGAAAAGCGCGTCTGGAGCATCGCCAGGTCCGCCAGCTCTTTGGCCACCGCCGCGGCGAACGGCCCGGCCGCCTTTTTGCGCGCCGCCGTCAGCTTCGCCGCTCGTGCCTCCAGCTCCGTTCGCGTCCGCTCCGACAGGACCGTCAGCTCGGCGATGCGCTCCTCGGCGTTCTCCAGCGTGGTCAGGCGCGCCTCGATCTCGTCGCGGTAGCGCAGCACCTCTTCGAGCGTGTCGCCGTACTTGCGCTTCAGCGTCCGCAGCACGTCCAGCCGCGCCTCGATCTCTTCGAGCCGGTCGGGGTTGAACTCGACCTCGTCGCGGTACGCGCGCACGTCGCGCGCCGCCTCTTCGGCCGCGTACAGAGCGTTCTGGAGGCTTTCCAACAGTGGTTCCAACCGCTCGTCGAGTTTGGCGGCGTGGTCGATCTCGGCGACCGCGGTCGTCAGGCCGTCCAGCGCCCCGCCGCTCTCCACCCCGCCGCGCCCCGCCGCGCCGCCGTGCAGGGCGGCGTAGGCCCCCGAGGCGGCCTCGTACAGCTTCTCCGCGCTCGCAAGGCGCAGCCGTTCGGCCTGCAGCTCCTCGTCCTCTTCGGGTTTCGGGGCGGCCGTGTCGATCTCGTCGCGCTGGAACTGGAGCAGGTCCAGCGTCCGGGCGCGCTCGCGGGCGTCCTGCTGGAGGGCGGCCAGTTCGCGCGCCGCCTCCTGCGCCCGCGCGTGCGCCTCCGCCACCGCCGCCTTGAGCGTCAGCGTCTCCGGCCCGCACCAGGCGTCCAGGATGTCCGCGTGCCGCTCGACAGCCAGCAGCGACTGGTGCTCGTGCTGGCCGTGGATATCGACCAGCGCGTCGCCGATGGCTTTGAGCATCCCCATTGTCGCGGGCCGCCCGTTGATCCGGGCGGTGGACTTGCCCGCCGCCGCCAGATCCCGGGTCAGGAGCAGGAGCCCGTCCTCGGCTTCCACGCCGGCGGCTTCCATTGCCTCCCGCAGCCGGCCGCTCGCGCACTCGACCGAAAAGACCGCCTCCACGCGCGCCCGGTCAGCACCATGGCGAACCGATTCGGCCCCCATCCGTTCGCCCAAAACCAGGTTGAGGGCGTCCATCAGGATCGACTTGCCCGCGCCCGTTTCGCCGGTCAGGATGTTCAAGCCGGGCGCGAACTGGAGGCGCAGCTTCTCGACCAGGGCGAAGTTTTCGATGGAGAGTTCGGTCAGCATGTCCGGCCCCATTATACCGTGACCGGCAGGAGCGTCGCAAACAAAAGCTCACGTCTACCCGGTAACGAGACGGGGCATGGGGTCACGTCCTGCCGTTCGTGCCGTGCGGTGAGCTGCCGGCTTGAGAAGACACGAAGCCCACCTTCGCGGGCTGATGCCCCCGATCTTCCAGTCGGCCGAGGCCGACTTCGTGTAGTCAGTAGCCGGCAGTTCACCGCAGCACGGCACGAACGGCACGAAACGCCCCGCCCCGCGCCAGCTATCGGAAAAGTGGAGCCGGCGTCAGCGCAGCGGGTCCGCCGCCCGCGCCGCGAACTTTTCCGCCCACTGGACGCGGCCCGTCGCCTGCATGACCCCGAACAGGGTCAGTATAGCGCCGATGGTGATGGCGAGCCCGGTGAAGCCTTCCAGAAAAAAGGCGTAGGAGAACAGCACCAGGTACAGAAGCTGGGCGAGCGCGGCCTCCCGGACGGCGAACCGCAGGCCGATCACCAGCCGCAGGTAGGTGACGACCAGGAAGACGGAGACCGCCGAGGAGATGGCGAAGGCCAGGTGGATCGAGACGTGGTCGACCAGGTACGCCAGCAGAAGGTGGAACGCGAAAAAGGCCGCGGCCAGAAAGAAGTAGTTCATCGGGTGCAGGTCGATGCCGCGCAGCGTGGTCAGGATGAAGACCAGGAAGAAGAAAAAGAACAGCGAGACCGGCGCGAAGTAGCTGATGCGGCCCGCGAGCGGCCCGGGCTGGAGCTTCTCGGGCAGGACCATGCCGATCTGGAAGCCGGAAAGCAGGTTCCGGTACGACCAGCCGAGATCCCAGCCGTCGGCCGTTTCCCGCTTTTCGGACGGGGACAGGGTGCTTTCGGGGAAGTCGATGCGCTTGAAGTCGGTCTTCATCCGCAGCGAAAAGTCGCGCACCTGGGTGACGTCGCCGCCGCCGAACACGTAGTGCCAGCTTGTCAGCCCCTGAGAGCGGTAACGGACCGTGAGCGTGGCCGTTTTGCCTGGTGCGACGGGCGCGCTCCCCCGCAGCCCCTGCTCCTCGCCCTGGACAGCCATGGGCACCCCGTCCACGTCGAAGGTCAGATCGTCGTAGATGGCCTGCGTGGTGGGCAGCGGGAACCGGAAGGCGACCCGCGGCTCCCTGGTCGTGTTGCGGAAGGTGTACGAGCCGGAGAAGTCGACCGTATAGGTGCTGTACCAGAGGAGGCCCTTCTGCCGATGGTCCAGGTCCAGATCGACGTCGATGCGGCTGCCGGTCAGCGGCAGAGGCACGGTCGTGATCTGGGGCTCGATATGGACGACCGTTTTCCCGTTTTCAACGGTCTTCGTCTTCACGTTGGTGCGGACGGTACACCAGGCGTTCGGAGGGCCCTGGC
>CADCTO010000376.1 GCA_902805585.1 uncultured Armatimonadota bacterium
CACTCCTGGCGCTCGTGATCGCGTTGTACGGCGCGGGCCTGTCGTCGTACATGTTTTTCGTGCAGCAACGGGAGAAGAAGCCTCATATCCGGGTTGAGTTCACATATAAGTGGCGAGGCACGGAAAAAGGGGCTATCGGCATTCCTTCCGTAGCCGTCTCCGTTATCAACGAGGGTTTCATCCCGACAACGCTAGACGAAGTACGGATATGGGCGCGGGTCGGGGTGCCGTTCTCACTCTTGCCCGGCGATACGCGCAAGCTCCCTGTGGAAGTGCTGCCGGGCAAAAAGTACGAGAGTTACATTCCCGTCCGTGAAGTTCGTGAGAAACTGGCGGCGGTCAATGAGCACGACGGCGCGTTTCTGCGCGCGGTTTGCCGAGATCAGGTGGACCGAGCGTATCGTAGCAACCCGCTTCACTTCAACTGTAAAGCATCCTTTGCACACGAAGACTAGTGCGAAACCACGAAGGGGCTGGGGATGAGGCTCGCCTCGCGGATCCCGCAGTCGAGCAGCCAGGACTCCACGTGCCGCGCCAGGCGGTCGGTCGGGACGGCCGCCGACTCGGCCGTTTCGTGCGAACCAGGGGAATAAACTCTCATTTTCGCGCCTCCAAACGGTGTTTGCGAGGCAGCGACGAGCCGAACTAGGGGAACAGATTCCCCCGTGAAAGTGGCATTTCACGGGGGATAGAGGTAGCCCGTAGGGGATTCGAACCCCTGATCTCCTGGCTGAGAACCAGGCATCCTGGACCACTAGACGAACGGGCCACGGACGAAAAGAAGTATACCACAGGCGCCGGGAGCGCGCAAGGGGGTGTTCCGTAGGGTTTGTCATCCCAGGATCATTGGCCGGGGCTCCTTTCGAGGATTCCGAACAGGGGCTCGCCGCGCAGCCAGCGCTCGATTTGCTCGGCCAGGAAGCGGGCGAAGCGGTGCGGGTTGTGTGGGGTCGCGCCGCCGACGCGGGGCGTGATGATGCAGTTGGGCAGCGACCAGAAAGGCGAGTCCGGCGGGAGCGGTTCGTCCTCGAAGACGTCCAGGCCGGCGCCGGCGATCCAGCGGTTCTCCAGCGCTTTGAGGAGCCAGCGCTCGTCGACCAGGCCGCCGCGGCCGATGTTGATGAGGTAGGCGCCCTTTTTCATGATCTCTACCTCGTCCTCGCCGAACATCATGCGGGTTTCGGCCGTGAGCGGCAGGGCGAGGACGACGAAGTCGGAGGCGAGGATCAGGTCGTGGTAGCGCAGGTGGGGGAGCAGCGTGTCGATGCCCGGGGTGGGGCGGGACACGTCGCGCCGGATCCCCACGGTCTTCATGCCGAAGGCACGGCAGCGCATGCCGACGGCCTGCCCGACGGCGCCCGCACCGACGATTCCCACGGTCTTGTCGTCCAGCTCGAACAGCGAGGGGGGGATCTCGTCACGGTCCCAGGTGTGCTGCTGCTGACGGGCGAAGGCTTGCGGGCGCCCGCGCGCGAACGCGAGCATCAGGGCAAGGACGTGCTCGGCGCAGGGGACGGCGTGCAGGCCCGGGGCGCCGGTCACCTGGACGTCGTCGTCGAAGAGGGCGGTGTACCGGAGTTCGTCTGGTCCGGCGGTCCAGAACTGGATCCAGCGCGCGCGTTTCGCCCGGGCCTGTGACTCGGGCGAGAGGTGGCCGCAGACCAGCACGTCGGCGCGCGCGAGGGCGGCGGGGTCGGGATGCGTCGGGTCGGTTATCGTGAGGCGGAGGCGGCCGGCGAACGGGAACAGGCTCTGCTCCAGCGCGTCGATGCGTGCCCGTTCGTCGGACAGGCAGACGATTTCGATGGACACTGGCGAACTACCCCTGCCCGCGGATCAGGTATTTCGCGCGCGCCACCACGCGGCCGCCGACGACGATGACCCCCACCGCTCCGACCGCGGCGGCTTCGGCGACGCCCGCGTCCAGGTCTTCGTCGCCCAGCCGGACGCGCAGCGGGAGTCCGGCATCCCGTGCGAGGCGGGCGACGGGGTCGTGGCTGCGGAACGCAGTCTCGACGGCGGTCAGGAGGATCTCGTCCGCCGCGAGCAGATCGTTCCGCGCACCGACTCCGTCGCCGCCGGACGACGCGGAAACGGCGGCGACCAGGCCCGGCATCTCGGCAGGCCGCTCCTCGTCGCGCTCACCGGCGACGAGGGCGGAAAGCGCTTCGCGGAAGTCGGCGAGCGGCAGGGGCAGGCCGCGCGGGTCGAGGAGCCAGCGCGCCCGGCAGCGGGCCGCCACCGCGACCACGGTCTCGGGGTCGATCTGGTCCGCGGTGGCGTCGAGGGCGAGCGCGCCGCCCCCGACGGCGTTCGCGGCCCGGAACAGGGCGGCCTCCTGCTCCTCGGGGGACGAGGCGCCCGCCCCGAGCAGCGGGCTTTCACCCGGCACCACGAGCCCGTCCGCGCCTTCGGCAAGCGCTTCCTCGATCTCCGCTTCGCTGCGTACGACAGCCCATACGGCGATCTCGGCGCCGCTCTGGGTGCGCGCGGGGACGTGCGCCGCGCCGAGCAGGATGCGCGGGCGTTCCGGCCCGGCCTGGACGCGCGCCACGGTCTGCGCATCGGGGCGCACGATCACGCGCCCCCGCCGGGGGTCGACGATGACCCATTCCGCGTCCGGGACCAGGTACTGCGCGCCTTCGACGCCGGCGACCACGGACACGTCGGGCGGGAGCGGGTACGGGGCGTCCTCCTCGGCGACCACGCCGACGGCGGACAGGCCCGATGGCAGCCGGATGAGGAGCGCGCGCGCGGCGTCCCGGGCGACGAGCACGACGTCGAGCGGGCCGTCCGCGGGCGAGCGGCGGTCCGCCTCGGTCAGCAGGTCGCCGGCGAGCGTGGACCGACCGGCGGTGTCGTACACGACGGCGGCGCGGGCGAAGACGATCTGCGAACCGTGCCCCTCGCCCACCAGAACGTTCACGAGCCGCGTTCCGGGGTGGTCGGCCCGGCGGGCGGTGTGGCCGGCGGCGTCGCGCCGGGAGAGCCCGGCAGCCCCGGCGCGACGGGCGCGGGGCCGACCGGAGCGGGGGGCTCCGTGTCGTCGTTCTCGACCGGGAACTGGGTGCCTCGCTTGATGCCGAAGACGGTGACGGTCTCCTCGCCCTCTCGCAGGGTGACGATGGCGGAGTTGGCGAGGATCACGGAGCCCTTGGCGTCGACGCCGCGGACGTTTCTGGTCAGCGTGACGCGCTCGGCGCGCCCATCGTACACGGCTTGATCGGCCGTGAGTGTGCGGCCGCCCTGCTGCCGGAACGTGAGGTTTCCGCTCGCGGTCGCGATGCGCGTGCGCCAGTTGTAGCGCACGCGGTCGCAGGTGATGGTCACCGGGTCTTTGAAGTCGCGCCGGAGCGAGCCTTCGGGCGCCGCCCGGTCCTGCGGCCGGGGTCGGGCCACGATGCGGACGCCGCCCGTGATGTCGGCGACGCGCGAGCGGTAGTAGGCCACCCCCTGGTTCCCGACGATGGTGTTCTGGGCGTCGTCGATCTGCACCTTGCCGGGCGAGGTCGCGATCTGGGTTCGCTGGTTGTAGGTCGCGGTGTCGGTCCGGAGGATCGAATCTTCGTACCGGAAGACGGCGTTGCCGGAGATCGTCGAGATGGTCCCCTGCGGCGTCTGGCGGCTGCGGTAGACGTCCCCGGTCACGTCCACGAACTTGCCGCCGCTCGTCGGCGCCGCCGGGACGGCTTTTCGGCCCGGCGCCTGGGCGTACAGGTTCGCCCCCACGACGCCGAGTGCGGCGGTGGCGGCGAGGGCCGCCGCCCCGCGCAGGAGCCTGCCGTAAACCATCGCTTTCATAGGGGTAAGTCCTCGATACTGTTTACGGGGAAGCGGGCGCGGACGTTTCCGACGGAATATTCGCGGGTGCGTATGTTGATCGTCAGACCGTCACCGTCCACCGCACCCCGGGGGTGCGTGGCACGCACCGCGCCGGGGCACCGGACGACGTTGGAGCCGGCGTCCCAGACGAGGCTGCTGGCGGTGACGCGCAGGTCGCGCAGCGTGCACACGACGTCGCCGGACAGGCTGAGCGCGCGGGCGAGGTTGTCGTACGTGGCCGACGGCGCGGTCAGGGTGGCGGCGGGCCGTCCCCGGACGGGGAGCAGCGCCGCGACGATGCCGCCGGAGAAGTCGATGCGGTTGCGGGCGCGCGTCGTTTCGACCCGCCCGGCCTTCAGCGTCCACGCCGCCTTGCCGTCGTCCCGGCCGACCACCCGGATGCCGTGCAGGCGGATGCCGACGTTGCCCGGGAAGGGACTTCCGGCGGGGCCGAGGCCGGCCAGCGGCCGATAGCCGCGGGCGTAGCGGAGCGCCAGGCTCGTGCCGACAACCAGCAGGATCGCCACGGTCCAGAGAACGATGCGCTGCGCCTTGTCGGACA
The DNA here is from genome assembly GCA_902805585.1 of uncultured Armatimonadota bacterium. Classification (GTDB taxonomy): domain Bacteria; phylum Armatimonadota; class Armatimonadia; order Armatimonadales; family Armatimonadaceae; genus CADCTO01. The sequence continues at coordinate 4,385 of CADCTO010000376.1, forward strand.
TGGTGAGGGATGAGGGATGAGGTGCGAGGGATGAGACGGGAGAGGCGGCTTCTTCACCTCGCCCCTCATCCCTCGCCCCTCATCCCTTTCAGATGGAGGGCGGCGGCGGGGGGCCGTCGTTGATGTTGTACAGGACGATGTTACGGATGTCGAGGACCTGATCGGCGACAAGCGGTTGGTTGTTGTTCACCGCCTGGACGTTGAGGCCCTCCGAGCTGATCCGAACGGCGAAGCCGCGGTACTGTCCGTAGTCGTAGTAGTCGCCGCGTCCGTCGCCGGTCACGTCGGGCCCGGTGATGCGCAGGGCCTGGCCCTCGCCGGCGGGCACGGAGAAGGAGAACTCGCCCTGCGCGTTCGTCGCCGTCTGGATCGAGCCATACCGGATCTGCGCATTGGCGACCGGCCCGCCGGACGTGGCGTCCGTCACGCGCCCGGTGATGGTGGCGGTGCCGCCTCCGCCTCCGTTACCGCCATCGTCGTCACCACCGCCGCCGCCGCACCCGGCCAGGAGCAGGGCAAAAGCCGCCGCGACAACGCTCCACCGGGGGAGCGTGGCAAAACTACGCCGGAGCGACCTTTTGCCGAAAATCATTGCTGTTCCTCCTCGATACGTCCTTGTCGTTGGGGCGCGACCGCGGCAAGGTTCGCCGGGTCTGCGAAAATTATACGCATAAAACCCGGGGGGCGCAAGCGCGAGCCTGCCAACGGTGTCCTTTAGGTATTGACCGGGGATGGCCGCCTTTCCTTCATACGGTCTGCAAACCCCCGGCCCGGCTTACCTATCCCCCCTTCCCCCTTCCCTCCGCGAAGCGGCTTGGCAGGGAAGGGGGAAGGGGGGATAGGTTCCGGAGGAGAAGGCGTGGTGGGTGGCGAAACGGGTCGTACAATGCCGCTCCAGGAGTCCGCCGTGCAATCCGTCCGCTTGCTCGCTCGCGCCGCGCGCCGCGTATCCGCGGCACTGTCTGTGGGGATGTTGCTCGCGCCCGCGCATGCGGCGCCGGCGCCGGCGCAGGATCCGCCGCCACAGCCGGCGGCCGTTGCTCCGGCGGGGAACGCGGCCGCGATCCTGATGAACATCAACGATCTGGGGCTTTTGAAGGCGCTCCAGCCGGTGAAGCTGACGGGCGAGCAGGTAACCGCACTCGTACCGGTGCTCCGGGAAGTCGCGGATCAGGGCAAGGCGCTGCTGCGGCAGGACGAGGAGGCGCTGCGGGCGATTGCCACCGACGTCGAGAAGGCACGGAGCGCGGCGCTGGCGGGGACACCGGTCCCTGCCGATCTCGAAGCGCGCGTCGAGGCGACGGCCAAGGCGGCGGAAGCGCGACGCAAGAAGGCCCGGACGGCCGCAGTCGGGCGAATCGTGGGCGCGCTGAAGACCGGCCTGACGCCGGAACAACTGACCGGGATCGCTGCGCGGGTCGAGAAGGTGCTCGGCGGCAAGCTGGTGCCGCCGCAGTACAAGCAGACGCCGAGCAAGGCGCCCAGGGAGGCGGTCCAGGATCTCGCGGTCGCCTACTTCGTGGAACAGGTCCTGCTCAACGAGCGAGCCGTCGACGTCGTCTCGCAGATGAAGCCGCCACCGTCCGCCGCCGAAGCGCCCGCCGCCGCCGCCGCTCCGTGACTTCGGCCGCGCCGCCTCCCCCGGAGGCCCCCGGCCGCGCCGCCGGGCGCCCCGATGACGCGGCGTTCAATTACGCCGTCCTCGTCGCCGACGTGACCTGTTTCTACGTGGCGCTGGCGTTCCTGGACGCCGCGACAGTCCTCCCGCGGCTGGTGGGCGACCTGGGGGGCGGGCCGGTGGTGCTCGGGCTCTTCCTGGCGTTGC
>CADCTO010000377.1 GCA_902805585.1 uncultured Armatimonadota bacterium
GGGGAGCGGAAGCGAGGATGGCGGGCGGGCAGCATCGCTTCGGCGGGCGTCATAAACGCACCCGGCCCCTCGCCGCGCTGCTCGCGGCCGTAGGTGTGGTTGCCGCCGCCCAGGAGGGCCGACCCGCGCCGCTTGCGGTCGGCGGCGTTTTCGCGGTCGTGCGGCAGGCCGAAGGCGTGTCCGAGTTCGTGGGCGATGCCACCGATATAGTGGGAGTTGAACTCGCCGATGGAGCAGGGGCCGCTGACGTAGTAGCCGCCGGGCGCGCGGGAGCCGAGCCGGTCGGGGTCCAGGAGCGGATCGTCGTAGGCGTAGCACCACCCGCCGTCGGGCCCGCCGCTGCCGTAGTAGGGGCCGACCTCGATGGCCTTGCCATCACGCCAGACCAGCAGGTTCGTGAAGACCATCAGCGTTTCGCGGTCGGGGTCCAGGCCGCGGGCCCGTAGCACCCGGTCCACGTCCTCGTGGAGGAACCGCTCCGTCTGGCCGCGCTTGTGCTCGGCGAGCTTCAGGCGTCCGGGAACGAGATGGACGATCAGGCCCCTGTCCTCGCCGCGCTGCAGGGCGAAGGTGCGCCCGGCGCCCCAGCCGTTCTCCTCCATGCCGCGGGCATAGAACGCCTGAACGTGGCGCATCACCTTGTCCAGGCGCTGCCGGTAGCCCGGCAGCGGCGGATGGTCGGACGGGTGGTAGTAGAAGACCCGCACCGGCCGCGGCGCGGCAGCAGGGACCGTCGCTCCCCGGACGGCGGGCATGTCCGCCGCACAAGCCGCCCGTCCCGGAAAGACGCCCGGCAGCAGCGTCAGACACCAAAGAAACGCCGCCACATGTCGACTCAACGCGACAGCGCATACCTGGCCGGCTCCCGCACGGGCTTCAGGGCGCACGGTGCTCGTCTGTCGAGCGCGGATCAAACCACGTCCTCGGCGATCAGAAACTCCGGGTCCTCGACGTACTGCATGAACTCGCCCATCACCTTCTGCACCACAGACCCGCCCATGTCCTCGCTCAGAAAGCCGTCGAGATCCGGGATGTCGAAGACCTCGACGTAGGCCACGCTCGGCTCGCCGTCGCCGGTCAGGCGTTTCACCACGCGGTGGTTGACGTAGGAGCGCACGCGCGCCAGTCCTCGCATGGCCGGGTAATCGGTGCCGCGCACCCAGCCCTCGTACTGCTCGCGGGTGACGCCGGGTTTCAGCGTGTAGAGGAGGATGATCTTCGACAACTGTCTCTCCTGTTCCGGGGTGACAACGGCTACATTTGGGTGCGTCGAGCACAGGTCATTGTACAACGGGAAGCGGTCTTTGGCGGCCGCCGGCGATCGTGGCCCTCACCCCCGGCCCCTCTCCCCTGGCTTCCGGCTGCCGCCGGGCCGAGGTTCTGGTGAATGGTGAACTCGCTGGCGAGGGGCGAGCTGCGGTTGCTGAACCAACGCTCGTTGCCGGGCCAGGCGTCTATGGCCGGGTAGACCGTCTTGTTCGCCCAGTCCGCGTCCCAGGGGCCGGCGCCGAACTCCTTTTCCTTGCGCCACGGACTGTACGGGATCAATCCGGGGTGGGGACGCCCTTTTCCGTTGTACCACGCGTCCATGTGGAAGATCTGCGTGGGGTGGCGCGGTCCCAGTCCCGTCACCCACGTCTGGTTCAGCGCGTTGGTCCCGAGGAAGTAGTCACAGGTCGTGTACAAAGCCCCCAGGTAGCGCCGCGCCCGCGCGGGCTCGGTCCGGCGCGTCAGCGTGTAGGCGACGGCGCCTTCGAGCACCCAGGGCGTGGTCTGCTGCCCGACCAGCATAGGGAAATAGAAGTTGCCGCCCCACCGCAGGGCGCGCCGCGCGGGGGTGTTGATCAAGGATTCGTCCGCCGTGCGCAGGATCGCGGCGCGCATCCGCGCGAGCAGGGCGGCATCCGGCGCGGCCTTGCCGCCCCCGAGGGCGTACACGAACGGGCCGTAGGCCGGCTCCTCCCAGAGCAGCGTGTCCGGCTTGACCCACTCCGTGTCCCGGGCGAACTGCGCCTCGTAGGCCTTCTCCCCTGTCAGGCGGAACAGGGCGGCCGCCGCGTAGGCGCGCGGGTGCCGCAGTTCCGCGCCGGCTTTCGGGCCCGCCTCGTCGCCGGGGCGCGTGTTCGCCTTCGCCCAGGCGTACGCTTCGGCGGCCTCCCGTGCCCAATCCACGCCCCGGGGGTCGGCCTTCACCCCGGCGAGCCGGTAGGCGTGGGCCAGGGCGGCGGCGGCCCCGGCGTAGCGGTAGGTGGACCAGGGGTCCTCGCCCGACACCATGTACACGCGGTCGGTGTCCTCCCACGAGCCGCGCCCCACCTTCTTCCCGTCGGCCGTGGTGCCCTCGTCCGTGCCGAAAGCGTCGCCGGCCACGCGCAGCCCCACGCCGCCGGTCCCCCACCCTTTGGACACCAGCTCGGCGCGCAGGCGGCGGCAGAAGCGCGGCAGCCAGGCGGCTTCGTCCAGAAGGTCGGGCACGCCGTTGCCGCTTTCGGGCAGGTTCAGCTCGCCGTCGGTGAAGTTGCCGGGCCCCATGTCGAACGCGAGCAGCAGCTCCTGCGCGACGCGCAGGTGCGAGTAGTAGCCGTCCCAGTCGCCGGCGTCCTGGTACCACCCCCAGGCGTCGTCGAGCGGGCCGGGCGACTCGGCCATCAAGGCTTTGGCGTCGCCGCCTTCGCTCCCCCACTCGGGCCAGCGGACCCGCGTATAGCGCAGCTTGCCGGCGAACCCCGGGGTGAGACGGGGGTGGTGCGGCGCCGGGCGCTCGAAGGTGGTGTAGGGTTTGGTGAGCGCGATGCCGGAGCGGTTGTGGTACAGGGCGCGCGCGACCGTGCGGAACGCCGGCCGGTACACGTCCCGGTCGATGCGGAAGGGCCACGAGCAGCCGACGCCCTCGACGGCCACCACGTAGGCGCCGGGCCGGCGGAAGGCGGAAAAGTCGCACTCCCACACGTCGGCCTTCAGGAAGTTGCCGTCGGGCGGTGAGTCGGCCTTGTGAAACGTTTCCTGGCCGGTTCTAGCCCGGCGGAAGCGCAGTTTGCCGCTGAAGGCGCGCTTCCTCGTCTTCGCGTCGATCAGGTGGAACGGGCGGCCTTCGTAGGCCCGCAGGTCGAGCGAGCCGCGGTCGCCCATCCAGTGGTAGACGTAGGCGTACTTGGCGGGCGCGTCCGGCACATGGCCCAACGTGTTGACGTGCACGGCCTCCGAGCGCACGCGCGCCACGTCGAAGGTGATCTTGCGCGGCGCGGCGGCGTTCGCGCCCAGCCCGGTGGCTCGCACCGTATAGGTGCGCCCGGGGCGCAGCGGGGCCGGCAGTTCGAGGTAGAGCCAGTGCTCTTTGGCATGATCGGGCCGGTCGTTGACGGCGCGGCCGTTCTCCCAGCGGTCCACGAACCACGCGAAGTCCGTGCCCTTGCTCTTGCGGCCGACGCCGAGCGGCGTTCTGGGTCGGCGGTACGTGGGGTCGTCGGCGCTGGCGATGCGGTAGCGGTCCGGGCGCGTCGCCGCGGCCACGTCGAGCGGGCTCACGACCACCTTTTCGGCGGAGCGCGGCTCGCCGCGCTTGTGGTGTTCTACGTGCCCGTCGTCGAAGTGCAGCAGGAGGACGCGGTCGGTGAGCGGAGAGGCGGAGACGAGGTCCGCCCCGCGGGCGGCGCCCGCCAGGGAAACCGTCAGCGCTAGCGCTGCTGACGGCCAGAAGAAACGTTGCGGAAGCACGCTGCGCATGAACGCCTGCCTTTCGATGAAACGGCCCCGACAGTCTGCCGCGCCCCGGCTTCGCCCCGGGGCCCGGGCCCGCCTCAGAATCGCAGCGACGACAGGGGGGCGGGCGGCGGCTCGGGGGGCAGCAGGGGCAACCCGGATACGGAGTCCACGCCTTCGGCGAGGTCACACGCCAGGTCGAGCAGGCCGCGCAGGTGGCGGGCGCTGGTCTCGGTGCCCAGACATAGCAGCGTGACCGAATGCCCCTGGACCCGCGCCTTCCACCAGCGTCGGTGCGCGCTGCCCGGACCGTGACGCAGCGCGAAAAGCTTGCCCCGGGCGGTGGCGTTCAGCCAGAGCGCGCCGGGGAGCGGCGCATTGGAGCGTATCTCGTCGAAAAGGCGGGCGCGATTGGAGACCCGGACGGCGACCCGGAAATAGCCCGCGTGGTGCGCCGCCTCCAGCGAACGGCCACGGTACGTCCCGGCGAGGCGCGGCCGCGACCACGCGGAACCCCGGCCGCCGAGGCCCAGGTCGCCGCCGACGCGCCGCCATGTGCGGTCACGCCGGCGCGCGTCCCAGACCCAATAGATCAGCAGGCCGAGGTACGGCACGGCGGCGATCGCGGCCACGGTGAGGGATGCCGCGTAGTGGCTGACCGGGGATGGTGCTGCCATAGGGTACATTCGTGAGACCGAACCCCTCTAACATTCGCCCCGCCGGTTCGTTCCCCCTGTCGGCGGCGTTGACAGGGGGCGAAATATTCCGGTATTCTACCTCCACTTCACTTCGTCCCAAGGAGGCTGCCGCTTGACCGCCGCCGCCCGGCGCATCGCCGCCATTCTGCCGGTTCTGTTCCTTCTGTTTACCCTGAACGGGTGCGCGCAAAAAGAGGCCGCGCCGCCCGCGGCGTTCCGGGTCGCCCTCATCACACCCGGCCCGATCACGGACAAGGGCTGGAGCGCGTCGGCCTACGAGGGGCTGAAACAGATCGAAAAAGAACTGGGGGCCGAGGTCGTGCAGGTCGAGGGCGGGGGGACATCCCAACACGCGGGGACGTTCCGCAACCTGGCGCAGCAGGGTTACCACGTCATCTTCGGGCATGCGTCCGAGTACGACGACCCGGCCAGGTCGGTGGCGAAGGACTTCCCGAAGACGACCTTCGTGATCATGAACGGGCGCAGCACGGCGCCGAACCTGTCGCCGATCCAGTTTCAAGCCGGCCAGGCGACGTATCTGTCGGGCATGGTCGCGGCGGGGATGTCCAAGACGGGCAAAATCGGTCTGGTCGGCGGTCCGGAGATCCCGGTCATCCGGGAGGCGTTCCGGTCGTTCGAGAAGGGCGCGAAGGCGTTCAACCGGGACGTCAGCGTAAAAATCGTCTTCACGGGCAACGGCGACGACGCCGCGAAGGCAAAACAGGCCGCCCAGGCGCTGCTCGGCCAGGGCGCCGACGTGCTGATGCACAACGCGAACGCGGCCGGGCTGGGCGTCTTCCAGGCCGTGACCGAGAAAAAGGACGCCTACGTGATCGGCGCGAACGCGGACCAGAGCGAACTGGCGACGCCGCAGAACCTCGGCTCGTTCATCCTCGACGTGCCGAGCGCGATGCTGGCGGTCGCGCGCGCCGTCAAGGAAGGCAAGGGCGAGGGCAAGCCGTTCGCGGCCGGCCTGAAGGACGGCGCGGTGAGCTTCAAATACAACCCGAAGTTCCAGGGGACCGTCCCGGCGGACCTGAAGGCGCGCGTCGAGCAGGCCAGAGCGGACATCATCGCGGGGACCGTGGACCCGAAGGCCTAGCGTGCCTTCCCGCGACGCCGCGCCGCCGGCGCCCCTGCTTGCGGCGAGCGGCATCCGCAAACGCTTCGGCCGTTTTACCGCGCTCGACGGCGTGGACTTATCGGTACGCGCCGGGGAGATCCACGCCCTTCTCGGCGAGAACGGGGCGGGCAAATCGACCCTGATGAACCTTTTGTCGGGTCTGCTCCGCCCGACCGACGGCGAGATCCGGGTCGACGGGAAGCCGGTCCGGTTCGGCTCGCCCGAGGACGCCGCCCGCGCCGGCATCGGCATGGTCCACCAGCACTTCCTGCTCGTGCCCCCGCTGTCCGTGCGCGAAAACCTGCTTCTGGGCGCCTCCGCCGACAAAGGCGGCCCCCTCTCCTACCCCGCCCGTTCGGTGGTCGATGAGGCCGGGGCCATCGCGGAGCGGCTCGGCTGGCGCATCCCCTGGGACGCCCCGGCGGGCGATCTGCCGGTCGGCACGCAGCAGCGCATCGAGATCCTGAAGGCCCTGCGCGGGACGACCCGCGTCCTGATCTTCGATGAGCCAACCGCAGTGCTGACCCCCACCGAAACGCCGGATCTGTTCGCCACCATCCGCGCCCTGGCGGGCGAGGGGCGCGGCGTCGTCTTCATCTCGCACAAGCTCCCCGAAGTGCTGGCCCTGGCGCACGAAGTCACCGTGCTGCGCCGGGGCCGTGTGGTGCACCGGACCCGCGCGACG
>CADCTO010000378.1 GCA_902805585.1 uncultured Armatimonadota bacterium
CGCCATCGGCGGCGCCCTGGGCCTTCTGGTGGGCCTGGGCGCGCTCGCGATCCCGGGCGTCGGCCCGGTCATCGCGGCCGGCCCGCTGGCGACCGCGCTGGGCAGCACCGCGTTGGGCGCCGGGCTCGGCGCCGCGACCGGCGGCCTGATCGGCGGACTGGTCGGTTTGGGCGTGCCGGAGGAGGAGGCGGGTTACTATGCCGAGGGCGTCCGCCGGGGCGGCACGCTCGTGTCGGTGGCCTCTCCGGATGACCGCGTCGACGAGGCGGTCACCATCCTGAACCGGCACAACGCCGTGGACATCGACCAGCGCGGCAGCTACTACCGGCAGGGCGGCTTCGCAGGCTTCGATTCCAACGCCAAGCCGTTCTCGGCCACCGAGATCCAGACCTACCGCGGGCAGAACCCGAACGTGTACCGCGCGGCGGGCACTACTTCGGCCCCCGCGGCGACCGGCTCCACGTCCGCGGGGACGACGGCCTCCGCCGGCACGCTCGGCGCGTCCACCACGGTGAACGAGGGCGAGCGGGTGGCGATCCCCGTCGTCGAGGAGGAGCTTCAGGTCGGCAAGCGCGAGGTGGAACAGGGCGGCGCCCGCATCCACACGAGCGTGACGGAGACGCCGGTCCAGGAGCAGGTCACGCTGCGCGAGGAGCACGTCACGGTCGATCGACGCCCGGTGGACCGTGCGGTGAGCGACACGGACCTGTCGACGTTCCGCGAGGGCACCATCGAGGTGACGGAGCGCGCCGAAGTGCCGGTCGTCGCCAAGGAGGCGCGCGTGGTGGAGGAGGTCGTGGTCGGCAAGGAGACGACGGAGCGCACGGAGACCGTCCGCGACACCGTCCGCCGCACCGACGTGGACGTGGACGAGCTGAACACCACCGACACGTCCGTCACGCAGACCATGCCGACGAAGGACGCGAACACCCGCTCAAACATCTGACACGGGCCGACGAGAATCGGCAGGGCGGCCCGGCTCCCGGGCCGCCCTGCCGGCACGTGTCGCGTACGGAGAAAAATCTGATGTCCAGAACGGTGCTGGGATTGTTCGACGGCCTCGGGGAAGCGCAGCGGGCCGTCGAGGAACTGGTGGCGGTCGGTTTCAAGCGCGACGCGATCAGCCTGTTGGCGCGGGACGCGGAGGGCGAGGCGGCGGTGGACCCGTCGAGCCCCGACGTGGTGAACGACGCGGTGGCGGCGGGCGCCGGCAGCGGGGCGACCGCGGGAACCGCCATCGGCGGCGCCCTGGGCCTTCTGGTGGGCCTGGGCGCGCTCGCGATTCCGGGTTTCGGCCCGGTCATCGCCGCGGGCTCCCTTGCGACCGCCCTCGGGACCGCCGCGCTCGGCGCGGGCGTCGGCGCCGCGGCAGGGGGGCTCGCGGGCGGTCTCACCAGCGTGGGGGTCCACCCGTCCGATGTCACCTACTATACCGAGGGCATCCGCGAGGGCGGGGTGCTCGTCGCCGTGACGGCGGCCGACGACGAACAGACCCATTCCGCGCAGGCCATCCTCCAGCGGCACGGCGGCAGCGACGTCAAGAACCGGATCATCGCGTCGTCGCAGGCCGCCGAACAGATCGACAACGTGTCCCTGACGCTGCCGGCAGGGGCGGCCCCGGTCCAGGATGCGTTCGTGCGCGCACCTTCGGCCGCCGAAACCCCGGACCCGGAACAACGGAGGAACGCGAATGGGTGACACCACCATCATGAAGGTCCAGGGCGCACATTCGCCCCGGGGGGAAATGGGCCAGAAGTACCTGGCCACCGGCAAGAACGTCGCTATGCGGCTCTGGGAGGACGCGCAGCCCGGCGACCCGAAACCGCCCGCCGCGCGCGACTACGAGACCGTCGGCTACGTCATCAAGGGCCGCGCCGAGCTGCACTCCGAGGGCCAGATGGTCCTGCTGGAGACCGGCGATTCCTGGGTCGTGCCCAAAGGCGCCTCCCACACGTACAAGATTCTGGAACCCTTCACGGCCGTCGAGGCGACGTACCCTCCGGCCCACGTCCACGGCCGCGACGAGGAACCGGCCTAGAAAGAGCGTGTTCGTGATCTTCATCTCGTCTTCGCGCGCCGCCGTCGCGGCCCACCTGCCGGATGTCGGTTCCGTCGGCGCGCCCGATCAAGCGGCGGGGATGCGGTCCGGGCGGCCGTGCTCGCCGTGGCGCACGGCCGCCGGCGCGCGTCAGGTAGGCCTTCGATGAGGTGGGCCCACGTCTTCCTTCTCGCGTCGTGCCTCGTCGCCGGGGGGGTTCAAGGACAGACGGCGGCGGAAACGCCCGCCGCCTACACCACGCCGCTCGGTATCGCGCTCGAGGAGTACCCGTACCCTTATGCGGTGCAGTTCCTGCCGCTGGAGATAGAGGGCAAGCAGCAGCGCATGGCGTACATGGACGTGCCGCCGACGGGCGACGCCAACGGCCGCGCGGTCGTGCTCCTGCACGGGAAGAACTTCTACGGCGCCTACTGGCAGAACACGATCGCCGCCCTGGCGCACGCCGGGTACCGCGTGGTCGTGCCCGACCAGATCGGCTTCGGCAAGTCGAGCAAGCCGGACGACCTCGCCTACAGCTTCGACCTGCTCGCCGCGAATACGGCCCGCCTGCTGGATCACCTGAAGGTGAATCGGGCGGCCGTCGTCGGCCATTCGATGGGCGGCATGCTCGCCGTGCGCTTCGCCCGCAGTTATCCCGGACGCACCACGCACCTGATCCTGGAGAACCCCATCGGGCTGGAGGACTACCGGCTCAAGGTCCCGCCCCAGACCACGGAACAGCTTCTGACTTCGGAGACCGCCGAGACGACCGAGCATATCCGGGCGTACCGCAAGAGCTACTTCGTGCGGTGGCTCCCGGCCTATGAGCGGTTCGTCGAGGTGGCCGCGCGCCTCAAGCTGTCCGGCGAGTTCCCCCGGTACGCGCGGGCCGCGGCGCTCACCTCGCAGATGATCTACCAGCAGCCCGTGCGCCACGAGTTCCGGCTGATCCAGGCCCCGACGCTGCTGGTGATCGGGCAGGCGGACCGCACCGCCATCGGGAAGAACCGCGTGCCGCAGTCGGTCGCGCGGACGATGGGGCAGTACCCGCAGCTCGGCCGCCAGGCCGCCCGTGACATCCCCCGCAGCCGGCTCGTGGAACTCAATAACGTCGGGCACATCCCGCACCTGGAGGCGCCCGACGCGTTCCACTCCGCCCTGCTCGGCTTTCTACAGAAGGAGAAATGACCCGCATGAGTGACCACCACGACGACCGCCAGGAGCACATCAAGAAGCTGGGCGAGCTGATCAAGGGCATCGACATCGCCATGCTGACGACGCTGGACGAGGACGGCTCGCTCCGCTCCCGCCCGATGGCGACGCAGCAGGTCGAATTCGACGGCGACCTGTACTTCTTCACCCACGCCGGTTCCGGGAAGGTGGAGGAGGTGGAGCAGGACCACGACGTGGGGGTCAGCTTCGCTGACCCCAAGGAGCAGGTCTACGTCTCGGTCTCCGGCAAGGCGCGGCTCGTGCGCGATAAGGCGAAGATGCGGGAGTTGTGGAGCCCGGCCCTCAAGGCGTGGTTCCCGAAAGAGCTGGAAGACCCCGACATCGCGCTCCTCAAGGTCCATGCCGAAAAGGCCGAATACTGGGACTCGCCGTCCAGCGCCGTCGTCCACCTGTTCGGGGTGATCAAGGCGACCGTCACCGGCCGGCCCGCGTCGGGCGGCGAGAACGAAAAGATCGACCTGACTGCCGCCTGACCCCCGTTTCCCGGGTGGCCGGTGGGGGAAAGAAAACACCATCGTGCGGCCGCCGCCGGGCGGCCGGGAAGGGAAGCGATGACCATGGCACAAAAAGGCGGACACAACGCCAAGGCCCCGGTGAAGGGCGACGGGAACAGCGGCGGCAAGGGCGACAGCCAGCCGACGATGAAGCAGAACCTGGTGGAGCAACACGGCGAGAACAACAAGTCGTTCCAGGACGACAAGAAGATCGGGCAACATAACGGCGAGGGTCGCCCACCGCTGATGAAGAAGTAGCGGCGGCATCTTCGCCGGAAGACGGGCGCGGCAAGCGGCGCCCCTACCATGCGCATCGGCTGTAGGGGCGCCGCTTGCCGCGCCCACGCGAGTTTAGGAAGCGACGTTTTTCATGAAGATACGGAGCCGCGACAGGGCGCTCCTGATGACGGCGGCGGGCGTGGGTGCGCTCGCGGGGGCCCGCGCGTGGGCGCGGCAGCGGCGGAAGATCGATCTGCGCGACCAGGTCGCGCTCATCACGGGGGGCGGGCGCGGGCTCGGGCTGATCCTGGCGCGCGACCTGGTCCGGGAAGGCGCCCGCGTCGCGATCTGCGCCCGGGATGCCGACGAGCTGGACCGGGCCCGGCTGGACCTGGAAAAACAGGGGGCCGGCGACGTGTTCACCGTCGTCTGCGACGTGACCGCCAAAGGGCAGGTCGTGGACATGGTGGCCCAGGTGCGCGAGCGCTTCGGCCGCATCGACGTCCTGATCAACAACGCCGGCACGATCATCGTGGGCCCGGCCGAGGAGATGACGGACGCCGACTACGAGGACGCGCTGAACCTGCATTTCTGGGCGGCGTTCTACACCACCCAGGCCGTCCTTCCCGAAATGCGGGCGCGCCGGTCGGGCCGGATCGTCAACATCGCCTCGTTCGGCGGCAAAGTCGCCTCGCCGCACCTTTTGCCCTACAGCACCAGCAAGTTCGCCCTCGTCGGCTTCTCCGAAGGGCTCCGCAGCGAGGTGGTCAAGGACAACGTCTACGTGACCACGGTCTGCCCCGGCCCGATCCGCACGGGCAGCCCCGACCACGCGCTGTTCAAGGGCCAGAACGAGAAGGAGTACGCCTGGTTCGCGCTCAGCGACTCACTGCCGGTCTTCTCCAAGAGTGCGGACGCGACCGCGGCCGAGATCATCGGCGCCCTGAAGTATGGTGATCCCGAGCTTGTCGCGGGTGTCGTGGCGAAGCTGGGCGTGACGCTGCACAACTGGCTGCCGGGGCCCTGGGCCGACGTGATGGCCGTCATGGGCCGCATGATGCCGGGCCCCGGCGGCGTCGGCAAGGCGCGGCGTCTGGGTGCCGAAAGCCATACACGCATCGCCCCGTCCGTGCTGACCGCGCTGACGGAAAAGGCCGTTCGGGACAACAATCAGGCGGAATAGGGGACGGGTTTGCGGTGCGGGGCGTGCGGGCATAGTACGCCTGGAAAAGGGAGGGATCTCAGCATGGAACACACCTACGAGCCCACTGCCCACGGCGGCGGGCAGGGTGAGAGCGGTACGGCGCACGTGAACGTCGGGGCGGTCGACCGGGCGGCCTCGCTCGGGGCGGCGGCGGCGTTGCTCTTCTACGGGCTGTCGAGCCGGTCTCTGCTCGGCTGGGTAGGCGTCGCCAAGGGCGCCTACCTGGCGTACCGGGGGGTCACCGGCCACTGCATCATCTACGATCAGCTGCGCATCAGTACGGCGGGGATGCAGGGGAGCGAGATCGCCAGCATACCCCACAACCGGGGCATCAAGGTCGAGAAGAGCGTGACGGTGAACAAGGCGCCCGACGAGGTGTACCGCTTCTGGCGCGACTTCGAGAACCTGCCCCGCTTCATGGACCACCTGAAATCGGTCGAGAAGAAAGACCCGGAGGGGCGGGTCTCCCACTGGGTCGCCAAGGGACCGGCCGGCCGGGACGTCGAGTGGGACGCCGAACTGCTCGCCGACGACCCGAACGAGCGGATCGTGTGGCGCTCGCTCGAAGGCGCGGACGTGGACAGCGCGGGCTCCGTGCGCTTCGTCCCCGCGGCCGGCGGGCGCGGCACCGAGGTGCGCGTCGTGTTCGAGTACGACCCGCCGGGCGGGCGCATCGGTCAGGCGGTGGCCGCGCTCTGGGGCCAGGAGCCGCACAAGCAGGTGGAAGACGACCTCCGCCGCTTCAAGAACGTGATCGAGGCCGGGGAGGTGCCGACCACCACGGGGCAAGCTTCGGGCCGTAACGGGAAGGATTAGAAAGGACAACCGCAATGTCGGACAAGGACCGGAAGAAGAAAGACGGCGAAGACACGGGCAAGAAGAACGAGCGCATGCACGAGGACGTGAAGGCACGGCAGGAACAGGCCGAGCGCACCGCGGAAAACGACCCGCACCAGATGGACCCGGGCCGGGCCAACCGTTCCGGCACGAAATCGTGAAAGGCGGTCGCTCGGAATGAGAGCCCTCTGCTGGCACGGCAAGCACGACGTGCGCGTCGATAACGTCCCCGACCCGACGATCCTGAACGACCGCGACGCGATCATCAAGATCACGACCACCTGCATCTGCGGCTCGGACCTGCACCTGTACGACGGCGTGATCCCGACCATGCTGGCCGGGGACATCCTGGGCCACGAGTTCATGGGCGAAGTCGTCGAAACGGGCAAGGGGGTCACGAACCTCCAGAAAGGGGACCGCGTCGTCGTGCCGTTCACCATCGCGTGCGGCAACTGCTTCTTCTGCAGCCGGTCCCTGTGGTCGCTGTGCGACAACTCGAACCCCAACGCCGCCATCGCCGAAAAGGTGTACGGCTATTCGGGGTCCGCGCTGTTCGGCTACTCGCACCTGTTCGGCGGCTACGCGGGCGGGCAGGCGGAGTACGCCCGCGTGCCCTTCGCCGACGTCGGCCCCATGAAGATCCCCGAGGGCCTGAGCGACGAGCAGGTGGTGTTCCTGACCGACATCTTCCCGACCGGCTACATGGCCGCCGAGAACTGCGACATCCAGCCCGGCGACACCATCGCCGTGTGGGGCTGCGGCCCGGTCGGCCTGTTCGCCATCAAGAGCGCGTATCTGCTCGGCGCGTCACAGGTCATCGGCATCGACAACGTGGCCGAGCGGCTGGAAAAGGCCGAGCGGGACTGCGGCGCGATCCCGATCAACTTCGGGGACGAGGATCTCGCCGACAAGCTCAAGGACCTGACGGCCGGGCGCGGCCCGGACGCCTGCATCGATGCGGTCGGGCTGGAAGCGCACGGGACCGGCCCCGGCGAGTTGTACGACTGGGCCAAGACGGGGATGCGGCTGGCGACCGACCGGCCGAACGTGCTGCGCCAGTGTATCCAGTACTGCCGCAAAGGCGGTACCGTTTCGATCCCCGGCGTCTACGGGGGCCTGCTCGACAAGATCCCGTTCGGCGCGGCGTTCGCCAAGGGGCTGACGTTCAAGATGGGGCAGACCCACGTCCACAAATACCTGGCCCCTCTGCTGGAGCGCGTGGAGCGCGGCGACATCGATCCGACCTTCGTGATCACGCACCGCCTGCCGCTCGACCAGGCGCCGGCGGCCTACGAGACCTTCAAGAACAAGAAGGACAACTGCATCAAGGTCGTTCTGACGCCGTAGGGATAAGGCGAATACCTTGTCGGTCAGTCAGCCCGCCGTTCAGGGCGGGGCGCCTCCAAACGTTGGGGCGGGGCATGAAACACGCCCCGCCTACGCCGCCTTCCGCTCCGGCTCCTTCGCTGCCGCCAGCCGCGCCCGCAACACCGCCATCACCGCGGCGGCGTCGGCGTCCAGGGCGAACGGCGAGTCGTCCTTCTCCGCGATGTGCTGCGCGAGTGCGTCGGCCATGCTGCCCGTCAGGTACAGGTCGAGCACGGCGGGATGAACGTAGCATTTGCGGCAGATGGCGGGCGTGTTCCCGAGCCGCTCGGCGACCGACTTGATCGCCTGCACGACGTTCTTTTTTGCCTGAGCGTCCGACTCGAAACCGGCGCACTCGCGCAGCGTCAGGGCGCACAGGACGGTGCCGGCCCACGTTCGGAAATCCTTGGCCGTGAAGTGCTCGCCGGTGATCTCCTGCAGGTAGGCGTTCACGTCCGCCGAGCCGATGTTGCGGCGCTCCCCGCTTTCGTCGATGTACTCGAACAGCTCGTGGCCCGGCAGGTCCTGGCATCGCTTGACGATGCGGGCCAGGCGCGGGTCCTTCAGGTCGACGGAGTGTTCCTTGCCCGATTTGCCCGTGAAATGGAAGCGGATCTTGGAGCCCGAAACGTCCACGTGCTCGTTGTGGAGCGTGGTCAGGCCGTAGTGCTCGTTGTTGCGCGCGTACTCCTCGTTACCCACGCGGATCATCGTGGTTTCCAGCAGGCGGACCACCGTCGCGAGCACTTTTTCGCGCGGCAGGCCGGGCCGGGCGAGGTCCGCCTCGACGCGCTCCCGAATCCTGGGCAGCGCCTCGGCGAAGGCGAGCATTCTGCCGTACTTGTTCTCGTCACGGGCTTCGCGCCAGCGCTCGTGGTAGCGGTACTGCTTGCGTCCCTTCGCATCCCGACCGGTCGCCTGCAGGTGCCCGTTCCTGATCGGACAGATCCACACGTCCTCGTAGGCCGGCGGAATGCCGAGCGCGTTGATACGTGCCAATGTCTTTTCGTCCGTGACGGGCTCGCCGTCCACGCCGATGTAGACGAAACCGTCGACCCGTTTTTCGCGGCGGATGCCCGGTTTGTTGTCGGTCACATACCGCAGTCCGGCGGCCTTCGCCGCCTCGACCGGATCGTCGATGATTTCCGGCAGCACCTCCTCAACGGGAGGCCGCCGGTTCGTCCGTTCCAAAAGCTGCTGCACACTCATGCGGGTGGGTCTTCCTAACGGGACGCGTCCGCGTCCCGCTCGTTTTTACCCACGCGCCGAGGCTGCGAACACGGCCCGCCATTCCGGTCGTGCCAGGGTGTGTACCTGATGCCAGGCATATTTCGGGCCACAGTGCGTTTATCTGAAGTCCACAGGCCGGATGTCCGATACAATACGATAGATCGCTTGCTGCCGAAATCACGGAAGAACGGGGACGGTCGGGAAACATGCGGGAAAGGGGCTTGTGCGCCGCCAGGCGCCGGCGAGACATTGGAAGAGACATCCGGCGGCGGGGCCTTTTGGCTCTGCTTGTCGTCCTGACGGCGTGCGGCGTGGCGGGGGCGCAGTCGGGCCAGCCCCCGCAGAAACCGCTTCGCGTGGCGACGCGCGTCGTACCGCCCTTCGTGTTCGAGCGGGGCGGAAGGCTGGACGGCTTCAGCGTCGATCTGTGGAACAGCATCGCGCAGCGCACCGGGCTGAAGGGCGAGATGACCGTCAACCCCAGCGTCAAGGACCTGCTGGCGGCGGTGAAGGCGAACAGGGCGGACGTGGGCATCGCCGCGATCTCCATCACGTCGGAGCGGGAAAGTGTCTTCGACTTCTCCCACCCCATGTTCGACTCGGGGCTGCAGATCCTGGTGCGCGACCAGACCGGCGGCGGCAACTCCATGCCCGGCATCGTCTCCATCCTGTTTTCGCGTGCCACGCTGGAGCTGGCAGGCATCATTTTCCTGATGGTCCTCGTCCCGGCGCACCTGATCTGGTTCATCGAGCGGCGCCACGAGGAGGGCATGATCGCGCACAAGCCCTACATCCCGGGCATCTTCCACGCCTTCTGGTGGGCGGCGGGGACGCTGGGGGCTCAGGCGGACGAGATGCCCCGGAGCGGCGTGGGACGGTTCATCGCCGTCGTCTGGATGTTCACCAGCATCATCTTCGTCGCCCACTTCACGGCGACCATCACGGCGTCCCTGACCGTGCAGCAGCTCCAGGGGGACATCCAGGGGCCGGACGATCTGCCCCGCAAACGCGTCGCCACCACCACGGGCAGCACGTCGGCGTCGTTTCTGCGCGAGCGCAAAGTCCGGGTGACGGAGTTCCCCCAGATCGAGGGCGCGTATGAGGCGCTCCGGAACCGGCAGGTGGACGCCGTCGTCTTCGACGCACCGGTACTCCAATACTACGCCGCGCACGAAGGCAAGGGGAAGGTGCAGGTGGTCGGCTCGATCTTCCGGGAAGAGTCCTACGGCATCGTCTTCCCGGCCAGCAGCCCGCTCCGGAAGCGCGTCAACAACGCCCTGCTGAGCATGCACGAAGACGGCACCTACCGGATACTCCACGACAAGTGGTTCCGCGGGGAGTAGCGTCCCGCGATGCCGCCCCGCCCGCCTCAGGCATCCAGGGACGGAAGCATGGCCTCTGTGAGGGCGTGGGCGCGCGGTCTGCCCTCAAGGTGCGCTTCCAGATCGTCCGCCAGAAACCCGACGATGCGTTCCACGGACGCCAGAACGCCCCCGGCGCGGTGCGGCGTCAGGAAGGCGTTGGGGAGCCGCCGCAGCGCTGAATCCGCCTCCAGCGGCTCCTTGTCGAACACGTCGACGGCCGCGTACAGGTCGTTGCGCTCCAGCCGCGCCGCCAGCGCGGCCGTGTCCACCAGGGCCGCCCGCGCCACGTTGACCAGCACGGCGCCCCGGCGGAACCGCCGGACCTCGGCCCGGCCGAGCAGGTGGCGCGTCCCGGCGTTCGACGCCGCGCACAGGACCACCACGTCCGAAGATTCGATGAGCGTCGGGAGATCCGTGCGCCCTGCGCCCCAACGCTCCTCCACTCCGTCGGGCAGGAACGGGTCGTAGACGCGCAGTTCGCAGCGGAACGGCGCGAGCAAGTCGGCCAGCCCCTGCCCGACGGCGCCGAAGCCGATGATGCCGACCGGCCGGCCGGTCAGCTCCCGTTCGTCGGGGTCGATGTCGTCCGGGAAGCGTGCCACCCAGGTCTCGCTTCCGGCGCGCATCGCGGCCTGATGGACGGCCGTCTTTCGCAGCGTGGACAGGATCAGCGTGAGCGCCATCTCAGAGACCGCCGGCGAGAAGCCGCGCCGCGAGACCGAGACCGGCAGACCGCGCTCCAGGAGCGCCCGCGCGCCACGTTGCGTGATGTCCAGATGCCCGCAGAATTGGAGCCGCGGCGCCCGCTGGAGCATCTCCCCCGTCAGCACCGGCCAGGACCACATGAGGACGGCGTCCGCCCAGGCAAGGTCCGCGGCGATCTCGTCGGCGGTGTTGTGCGAACGCCGTCGCAGGGTCCCCATCGCCGCGAGGCGACGGTACACGGGCTTCAGGACCGGGGCGGTATGGAACCCCGCCGGCAGGTTGACCAGAAGGCGAAGCTTGGGCACGTCGTTCCCTTTTCTCGGCACCGGCGACGGGCGACGCGGCCGGTGCCGGGTATCAGGGTATCGTACCCTGCCGGATCTGACTCAGAATCGATCTGTCTGTTATTTTTGCGTCGTCGGCGAGCAGGAACGCCTTGCTCAGGATGACCGAGAGCGTCCCGTCGCCCTCGAACGGCAGGAACATGCCGGCATCGGCCCGCGCGTCTTTGTCTCGGCCGGGCACGATGCACAGATACTGGTCGTTGGGCTCCATGAGGATGTTGGCGCTGCCCAGGTGGATCTTGTACGTGCGCAGGTCCCCGCGCACCACCAGGAACTTCCCGCCGAGCGTGCACCGGTCCCGGATCTTGAGACGTGGTAGCAGGCGTTGGAGCACGTCGTGGCGCGTCCGGGCCGACGCGGACAGGTCGCCGAAGGCGTAGTCCTGCCAGTAATCCCGGTAAGCGCCCTCGCCCCGGTCCCGCCAGGCGGGGTCGTTGCCGACGCTGGCGACGCCGACGAACAGGTCCACGTCCCGCAGGACCTCGGAAAAGACCAGGTGCGGAACGTCCGCGAGGGGCAGTGGCGTGTCGTCATCCGGCCGGCAGAAGCGCACCTGATCCGTGGCGACGTGGAGCATGACGCCGGAGCCCGCGGCGGCTTCCTCGTCGCCCCCCGCGTCCACCCAGAACTCCGCGCGCAGGTCCCGGCCCGGCAGAAGCAGGCTCGCCTTGCCGTTTCCGCCGTCCCAGGTCCCCAGGTAGTCGTAGGCCCAGCCCCTTTGTCGGCACAGGGCCTGAAACTGGTGCTGGCGGAGGATGTGCCCGGCGAAGCGGTTGGAGTACGTTCCGGTGGCGAGTTCGGCGTCGGTGAGCAGGTAGACCTCCCGGTGCGCCTGCTTGAACGGCTGCGAGACCTGATGCGCTTCCAGCAGCAGACGCCAGCGCAGGACGACCGCCGCGTCGAACCCGGCGGGGTGCCATAGTTGTACGCGCGTCCGGTCGCCGAGCCCCACAAGCGGGCGCCCGTCTTCACCGACCATGTGGCCGTCGTGCCAGATGCCGAGCGCCCCGCCGCGCTCGCCCGTTTCGAAGTGCCAGATCAGGCGCCGCGCGAGGTTCGCCAGCAGGGGATGATCGAGGTAGCGTTCACGCCAGGCAGTGTAGTCCCAGCTCCGCTCGCTCCGCAGCAAGCGCTCGATGCGGTCGCGCTGCGCCGGGAGCATCTTCTCGATGGCTCCGGCGGCGCGCTGAAGCGCCTTGATCGCTTCGCCGTGTTCGTTGCGGACCGCGGCGGGGATGTCGGGGTGCGCCGCGCCGTCCCGGTCCAGCCACCGCAAGGAGACATGGCGCGTCCCCGCGACCGCGATTTCGACGACGCCGTCGCCGACCGGCTGGCGCAGACGCCCCTGCCCGTCCAGGCCGAACGTCGGTACGGACAGCTCCATCAGGTCGTCCTCGGAGAGCCCGGCCCGGCGGGTGGCTTCGTCAAACGCCTTTTTGATCTCTTCGAGGGCCCACGGGCTCTTGACGCGCAGTTTCAGGCGGGCAAGCTGCGCGCTCGGTTCCAGGCCGGGCAGGGCGCCCAACGTGTACAGGCAGGCCCTGCCGGTCCGGCTGGACAGCAGGCCGCCGCCGTCGGGCAGCGTCTTGAAGCAGGCTTCCGCCGCGTCGCCGACGGCGCGGCACAGGGTTGCGTCGTCCACCAAACTGCCGTGCCAGATGAGTCCGCGCAGGATGTCGCTGTTGCGCTGCCCGATCCGGCCTGTCGCCTTCCGGCCCACCAGGGAAAGCCAAACGGCGGCGCGTCCCGAGAACGCACTCTCGCCTCCGACGGCCTCCAGATGCTTCCGCGCCTGCGCCTCCCACTTCGCCGAGGGTTTGCTCTGGTTTCCTGGCGGCGTGTGGGCCAGCAGCGCGTCCCACGCGGCGCGTTGCGCGGCGGGCATGGCCGCGAGGTCGGCCCGCACCTGGTCGGCCCACGGCTCCCCGGCGTCCGGTGTGCCCTCCTGGACCGTTCCCAGGATCCGGTCGATGCGGGGCACGGATTGACCATAGCCGGCGTAGTACCGTAGCTGGTCCAGGAGGTCGCGCAGGCGCAGCAACGCCGCGCGGAGTTCATCGGGCAGGGAGCCGCCCGCACCAACCTTCTCCGCCTGCTTCAGAAGCGCCGGCACGGCCCCCGGCGGGGGTAAGCTGTCGAAATCGATCGACGTCTCGCCCACGCCGAACGCGAGCGACTCTGGCTTCGGCAGCAGCGCGCGGTCCACCAGGGCGTCGATGTGGCGCGCGGTATCCGCGGCCGAGAACGGGGGCAGGCGGCAGAACAACTCGCGCGCGAGCGCCTCCAGCGCCGCCCGGTGCATCCCTTGCCGGGTCGTCTGGACGGTCACGCCGGGGCGGGGCTTGAGAACGATCTGCTGCTTCGGGTCCGTGCCCACCTCCCAGAAGTCCGGTAGTCGCTTGGCGCGCGCCTGGGCCGCGCGGACGGCGGCGAGGCGCGTCGCCGTGCCGCTATCGAGGATGGTTCTTCCCGCGGCAGATTCTCGCGGCTCGACCTCCTCTTTCGTTCGGCGGAGCGTTTCTTCCAGGTAGCGGTCGAGCAGGCGGTGGGCCTCGGCTTCGGGTTCGTCCCCCGTGTACGAAAAACCGTCCGGTCCGGTCGTTTCAGTGTCGCCCATCGGCGGCTCTCCCTTGCGAATCGTGCTCGCCCGTTCCTGCGCGCTTTACGGAAGCTTCCAGCGCTTTGTCGATCAGCGTGCGGGTGACGCGGTGGTTGATGCTCGTCCTCAGTCGTTCGAGCTGTGCGACCGGCTCAACCCCCGGCATCCTGCCGAGCATGTGGATGCAGGCGTTCAGGTGGCGCCTGGCCCAGGGGCCGTGGTCGGGCACCCAGGCGGAGCAGGCTTCGGCGAGGCCGCCCAGGGGCGGGGCCAGTGATTGGTCATCGACCGCGCCGCAGGACCAGATCAGGCCGCACAGGATGTCCTGGTTGGTCTGCTCCATGAAGAACGTCCGCCGCGGGAGCGGGTCCGGAAGGGCGACCCGGCCGAACCAGTCCGCCGCATAGCGCGCGAACGCGCCCACGCCGCCCACGGCTTCTATGTGCGCCGCGGCCTGAGTGAGCCACTTCCCGCTCGGCTTCGACGCTTCGGAGTCCTGGGCGTGCGCCAGCAGCCGGTGCCACGCCTCGCGCGCCTCCGGCTCCATGGCCCCCAGGTCCCGGAGCGCCGCCTCCGCCCACGCGTCCCCGGGCACCGGTCGGCCGTGCCGCCGGTTACCCAGGACCTCTTCGATGCGCTGTCGGAGCCGCCGGTCGTCTGTGTGGGAGGCGAACAGCGCGTCGCGCATGCGGGCAAGCGTTTCGCGCATCGGGTCCGAAAGCGGGTGCTGCTCCCCGTGCCGCGCGACGGCCTCGACCACCGAGGGCCACAGATCCGTATAGGCGGGGCGGCCGTGGGTGTAGCGGCTCACCATATCGAGGGCGTTCTCCAGGTCGGTCACGCCGAGCGGCGGATGGCGGGCGAACAGCGCGTCCAGCAGGGCGCTGCGGGCCAGACCCCGCTGGCCGTGCCCCCACAGCGGCGAGACGAGCATTCGGCGGATCGCTTCGGCCTGAACGTTCGGTTCGGCTTCCAGAAGAAGACACCCGGCGGCAGTATCCCGTGGCTTGGGCTCCCAGCCGTGGCCGGCGACCTCCTCGTAATAGTGCTGAATCTGTTGCTGGACGGCGGCCATGGCTGCTTGAGGCACTCCCCGGCGGAACCACAGGCGGAAACGGCGCGCATATCCGGCAAGCGGTCAGCCCGCGCGGGCGGCGTTCAGGCGCGGGTCGGCGAGGTCCAGCCGGTACAGGATCTGGTTGTAGTTGTAGCGCGGGGTCAGGCGCGGGTTCCCGGAGAACTCGGCGGTGTAGGTGCCCTCGAAGTGGATGACCCGCCCGCCCGCCGCGTCCAGGAACGGGTGGTGCACCGGGTTGTAAAACGTGTACCGGTCGTGGGTCAGGATCTTGACCGCGCGGCGCCACGGTCCCGTCGGGTGGTCCGCCTCGGCGTAGACGATCTCGCCCAGCAGCGACTCCTTGGCGCCCATCTGCGTGGCGATGAGCAGCCACTTCTTGCGCCACGGGCTCCAGGTGACGGTCCCCCCGTGCGGGACGACGGCGTTGCCGGCGGGGTTGAGCGGCAGGAAACGGGCCTCCTGCGGCTTGAGCTTGTTCTGCTTGACCAGTTCCGACTCGCGCTGGGGCAGCAGCGGCGGCGCGTCCTTCCGCCATCGGTAGTCGGGGTTGCCCCGCGCGTCGCGCCGGACGTCGCCGCCGGGCGTCAGGCAGGTGAATGCCTCGTAGGCGGCTGGGTCCAGAACCCGATCCCGGTCGGCGGGCACGCGGACGACGGGGAAACAGAAGCCGCCCGCCAGGAAGTTCGCGCCGTTTTCGGTCAGGCGGACGGGGTGACCCTCCAGGAACCGCCAGGTCTCGCCCGCGGGAAGCTCTTTCACGTACCGGAAGACGTTCCTGGCATCGTCCCACTCCACGTAGCCGTGTTCGAGCTTCTTGCCCAGACCCTCCATGCGGGAGTAGTAGGCGTACAGGCCTTCCCTGCCCGCTTCACCGAGGACGGTCACGCCGGTGATCCAGATGGGTCCCGGTTTTTTCGAGGGGACGAGTTCCCGGACGAAACCGTCGGGGTTAGTGAAGTACCGGAAATCCAGCCCCGCCTCCGCCGTCGCGCGACCTTGCGGGAGCGTCGCGACGGCACCCGTGGTCCGGAAATTGCCCAGGGGGTAGGCCGTCCGGTCCGTGTCGCCCCAGAACCAGAGCATCTTGCCCCGATAGACGACGGCGAGCGCCGAATCCTGCCCGAAGACCTTGCCGCTCAGCGCAGGCTCGCGCAGCGGCACGCGCTCGCCCAGCAGCAGGCTGTCGGCGTAGATCCCCCCGCCGGTCAGCCGGCACAGCCGCTCGGCGATGTTGCTGCGCTTGATCTTGATCCGGGCCCGGCCCCCCGGCGATACGTTCAGGCGGGCGCCCGCGAACCCGAACCCGTCCTTCGGGAGCGCGTACCCGTGGCTGCGGACGTGGAAGAACGCTTCCGTTCCCATCAGCTCCGGCTCCTGGATCGCTGCCCACCCGTTGCTGTCGGTGACAAACGTGAGGTGGTGGACGGTCTCCAGTTCGACGAGCGGGACGCCCCGCCCCGTCGCTTCATCGACCACGTGGATGCCAAAGGCGCGGGGGTTGGAAACGTTCGGTGTGGACATAGGTTTCTCGTGAACGTGCGGGGCGGCGCGGGGCCGGGGAGACGCCCCGGCCCCGGCTCGGTCAGTTGCTCTTGATGACCACCGACTCGTCGGTCGCCCTGATGAGGTCGTTGAAGTACTTGCGGACTTCCTTGTAGCGGCTGGCCGGTACGTCGGCGCGGCGGTTCTCGGCGCGCGTCGCGATGGTGAGCGTGCCGTCGCCCTTCTGGACGGTGCGGCGGTACAGGCCCAGGTCGCTCTGGAGTTCGGCGGCCTCGGGCAAGGACAGGACGCTGAAGCCCGACGGCAGCGCGATCTCGATGGTGGAGACAGCGAGCGCCCCGTTCTCCTGGGTGATGGGGTGCGTCCGCTCCTCCTGGAGGAACGGGGTCGAGCCGGAGCCGGCGCTCTGCTCGGGCCGCGCCTTGAACAGCAGCAGCGAGCCCGACTTCTGCGCCCACGATGGCACGGCGACGTCGAAGGTGAGCGAGACCGGCAGGTCTTTGTTGCGGAAGTCCGACACCGTGTACTTCGTGACGCGCGTATTGGGCGCCAGCGACTGCGCCATCCGCTCGACCAGACCCTTGACCTTGTCCGGGGGCGTGAACGTCAGCGCGGCGCGCAGGCCCATGTCCGCGTCGCCCGAGCCCGTCACCAGCACCTTGCCCGTCGCCGAGCCGTCGGGCGCCAGCGTCAGCTTGACGTTCTGCTCGACCCGGTTCTCCTCGGGCGCTCCGTGCGGGATGACCTCGAACGCGCCGACGCCGTTGCGGATCACGAACGCCTCGGCGCCGCGGTCACCGTTGGGGATCTGGCCCCAGGGGCAGAGCTGCGCCGTCGCGTCCAGCCAGAACTTCTTGCCGCCGATCTCGGCCAGGCAGATGGCGTGGTTGAACGCCCCCGGCGACGGCAGGTCGCCGCTCACCTTCTCCGTCGAGCCGGCGCGCAGAAGGACCGGGTGCGCCGTGACGCCGGCCTCCCGGAGCATCGCGACCAGGAGGGTGGTCATGTCCTTGCAGTCGCCGTACTGGTTGCGGCACACGTCGGCGGCGGGCCGGGGCTGGTAGGCCGAGATGCCGAACTCCAGGGCGACGTAGCGCGTCTTCTCCTCGACCCAGTAGAAGATGGCCTTCGCCTTCTCCTCCGGGGTCGCCTTGTTCTTGATCAGCGCCTTCGTCTGCGCCTTGACGGTCGCGTCCGCGGCCATGCGGTTTTTCGCGAGCCGCCAGTACCACGCCGCGATATCCTGCCACGAGCCGATGCTCGACAGCGTCAGGTGGGGGACGATGCGCGCCGTGCCCGGCATCATCGGCTCGAACGTGAGGGGTGCGACGTCGCGCTTGGCCCAGACGTAGGTGACCGATTTGCCGTCGGCGGACGTTTTGACGACGGGCTTCACGTCGATGTTCTTGATCGTTTTGTTGAGCGCCAGCGACTTGGGGACGGTCAGCGTCAGGCGGGACTCGACCACGGGGTCGGGGCCGGACTGGAAATACCAGGTGGTCCAGAACTGGCCCGGCATCTGCGCCTTTCGCTCCTCGGTGACGTATTCGTAATCGAGCAGGCAGCCGTCGTCCACGGCCGGCAGCGAGAACGACTTGATGCGCGCGTCCGAATACGAGTCCTCACCCTGCTCGGCGCTGTGGTCGCGCACGTCGGCGGGCTTGACCGGGAAGACGCGCCCGTCGGGCTTGATCGTGCGCGCCCGGGTCAGCGTCACCTTCTCGTAGGCGCTGTTGTAAGGGATCTGCACCTCCGCCTCGTCGCGCCCGCGCTCGTTGAAGACCTTGATGAGCTGGCGCGTGACCGTCCGCGACGACCCGTCGGCCCGGACCGTCGTTTCCGCCAGGTCGAGCAGCGTCGCCTTGGCGGCGTTCGGGTACTGCGACGCTTTCGGCGCGCCCGCCAGCAGCTTCTTGGTGCCGGCGGGCACGACCGGCGCGGCCTTTGCCGGGGCGCGGCGCGCCGGGGTGGCGGCGGCGGGCGGCACTGCGGCGGCCGCCAGAAAACTCACGGGTGTCGCTATGGCAAGCAAGAAGGCGTACGGTCTCAACGGGTAGTTCCTTTCGTGACCCACCCCCCGGCCCCCTCCCTCGGAAGGAGGGGGAGGGGACGATCGAGCGGAGGTGGGCCGTCAACAAATCGTATGCTTCCCCGTCTCCTCCCCCTCCTTCCGAGGGAGGGGGCCGGGGGGTGGGTCACGGGTAGATGCCGCGGGCGCGGATCGCCTCGGCGACGCGACCGATCCCGACGATATAGGCGGCGGTGCGCAGGTCGCAGTCGTGGCGGCGCGAGGCGGTAAGCACCTGGCTGAACGCGCGCGTCAGGATCTGCTCCAGCTTGGCGTTGACTTCCTCCTCGGTCCAGAAAAACGACTGCTGGTCCTGCACCCACTCGAAATAGGATACCGTGACTCCGCCCGCGTTCGCCAGCACGTCCGGCACCACGAACACACCGTTTTCGCGCAGGATGGTGTCGGCCTGCGGCGTGGTCGGGCCGTTCGCGCCCTCGATGACGAAGCGGGCGCGGATCCGGGCCGCGTTTTTCGTCGTGATCTGGTTCTGCAGCGCCGCGGGCACGAGCACGTCGCACGGCACCGTCAACAGCTCGTCGCCGGGCAGCGGTTCGGATCCCGGGAACCCGACGACCGTGCCGTGCTCCTTGGTGTGCGCCATGAGCTGACGGATGTCCAGTCCGTTGTTGTTGAGAACGGCGCCCCGTACGTCGGAGACGGCGACGACTTTGGCTCCGGCGCGGTGGAATAAAAAGGCCGCCACGGACCCGACGTTGCCGAAGCCCTGGACGGCGACCGACATCCCCGGGAGCTGCTTGCCGGCCGTCCGGAGCGCCTCGCGCGTGACGGCCACCACGCCGCGCCCGGTCGCCTCGACGCGCCCCTCCGAGCCGCCGATGGCGATGGGCTTGCCCGTCACCACGCCCGGCACGGTGTAGCCCGCGAGCATCGAGTAGGTGTCCATGATCCACGCCATGATCTGGGGGTTGGTCCCCATGTCCGGGGCGGGGATGTCCTTGTCGGGGCCGATCAGGGGCGCGATCTCGGTGGTGTAGCGCCGCGTCAGGTCTTCCAGTTCGGCCGCCGACAGCTTCGCCGGGTCGCAGACCACGCCGCCCTTGGCGCCCCCGTAGGGGATGTTGACGACGGCGCACTTGACCGTCATACAGAAGGCGAGCGCCCGCACCTCGTCCAGGTCGGTCTCGGGGTGGTAGCGGATGCCGCCCTTGGCCGGGCCGCGTGTCAGGTTGTGGTGGACGCGGTAGCCCGTGAACATCTTCACCGAGCCGTCGTCCATCGAGACCGGGAAATTCACGGTGAGCTCGCGTTTGGGGTAGCGCAGAACTTCGTGCACGTCCGGGTCGAGGTCGATCTTCTCAGCGACGGTGGCGAGCTGCTGCCGCGCCATCTCGAAGGGGTTCATGCTTTCGGCCATGTCGTTGTACACTTCGTCGTGTCGGGCGCACATCCCTGTCGGCGCCTGATGCTTGCACGCAGGCCCCGGCACCGTCGTTACGCGCCCGGCACTTCCCGGCGCGGCGACATCCCGTCGGGAACCGGACGCGAGCCGTTACCGTTCCGGGAGCGCGCCTCAGGCCGCGGCCGCCGCCCCGGCGGCCGCGAAATCGCTTACCCAGGAAGGGTTGGGGGACTCCCGATCCTGTTCCAGAACCACCGTC
>CADCTO010000379.1 GCA_902805585.1 uncultured Armatimonadota bacterium
CCCGCGATCGCTAGTTCCTGGGACAGGACGTACTCCGGCAACGACCAGGCACTCGGGTCCCATACTCCCGGCTCCTGTTCGGGCGAAGTCAGAAAGGTGACGTATTGCATGCCGCCTCCGACGATCCCGCTCGGGCGCACGGACCGTCAGTCGCATTGTACCGCGCCGCCTGGCGTCAGGGCGCGCCAAGACGTTGCTGCGGGCCACTATCACACCACCGAAGGGCGCTGATGCATTCATAGGGCATATTGCTGCATAACTTCGGCTCGCTTCGGCGACATCCCGGTGCGAGACTGCCTCGCACCGGGATGTCGCCCCGCATACATGGGGGGACCACGTTTAGCGAACGGCGTCCGGAGCCATAACAAGGGCGGCGCGTGCGTAAACCGCGCCCTATCACCATCGACGGGGGAAGCATGGGAACGGTACGGACGGACGACTCGAAGACACTGACGATCATCCTGGCGGGCGGGGCGGGCAGCCGGCTGGGGGCGCTCACGGAGCACCGGGCCAAGCCCGTGATGCCGTTCGCGGGCACGTACCACCTGATCGACTTCGCCCTGAGCAACTGCATGCACAGCGGCCTGTCCGACGTCTGGGTCGTCGAACAGTACCAGCCGCACTCCCTGAACGAGCATCTGGCGAACGGCCGCCCGTGGGACCTGGACCGCACCTACGGCGGGCTCGTCGTCCTGCCGCCCTTCAGCGGGGCGGAGGGCGAGGGCTTCGCCGAGGGGAACGCCGACGCCCTGTACCGCCACAAAGCCTTCATCGAGCGCTTCGCCCCGGACATCGTACTCGTGCTCAGCGCGGACCACGTGTACAAGCTCGATTACCGCGCCGTCATCGCCCGTCACCGGGAACGGGACGCCGAAGTGACCATGGTGGTGACCGAGGTCGAGGAGGACGCCGGCCGCTTCGGCGTGGTCCAGGCGGACGGGGACGACCGGGTGACGGACTTCGCGTACAAGCCCGACGAGCCGCGCGGGAATCTCGTGACGACCGAAGTCTTCGCGTACGACACGCGCGCACTCCTGGAGGTACTGGACGAGCTCGCCGCCGAGGGCGAAAACGGCGAGGAAGGCCGGGAAGACAACATCGCATCGCTCAAGGACTTCGGCGACCGTCTGCTTCCCCGGCTGGTCGAGCGGGGCCGCGCGCACGCCTACCGCTTCGACGGCTACTGGCGGGACGTGGGCACGCTCCCCGCCTACTGGCAGGCGCACCAGGATCTGCTGGCCCCCGAGCCCGCGCTCAGGCTCGACGACGAAGGATGGCCGATCCTCACCTACGGCGTGCAGCGCCCGCCGGCCCGCATCCACGCCCGGGCACGCATCGACAACAGCCTGGTCAGTCCCGGCTGCGTCGTGCGCGGCGAGGTCGTCCGGTCGGTCCTCGCGCCCGGCGTCGTCGTCGAGGAAGGCGCCGTCGTGCGCGACTCTATCCTGCTGCACGAGGCGGTCATCCAGGCCGGGGCCCGGGTCGAGCGGGCTATCGTGGACGAAGGCGCCTGCGTCGCCGAAGGGGCGCGCGGCGCGGGCGCGGGCGAGATCACGGTGATCGCGTCGGCGTGATAGCCTGGCGGTCCGCGAGCAGAGAGCCCGGCGGCCGAGGTCGCCGGGCTCTCCGCCAGTCGCCGGGGCCGCCTACGATTGTGGCGACGACCGCTGCCGGATCTGGTCCAGCATCTTCCGGGCCTGGTCCTTCATCTCCGCGGGGACGCCCGGGAGCGCGACGGTCGCTTCGAGCTCGGGGACGGCGGCTTCCGTGTTGTTCTGGCTCAGGTGGCAGACGGCGATGCTCAGGTGAGCGTACGCTTTCTGCGCGGGCTCCTTGCCGGTGGCGGCCGCCTTACGGAACAGCGGGATGGCCCGGTCGAAACTCCGTCGCTCCTGGTAGTAGTCCCCGAGCGCGAGGTACGCCTCGGTCATGTGCCCGCCCGCGTTCTTCGGATCGACCGTCTCCGCCCGGGTCAGCAACGCACTCGCCCGCTCCGTGTTGCCGCGCCGGGCGTACAGGGTCGCGAGTTTTGCCGCGGCTTCGGCGTCTTTGGGGTTGGTCTGGGAACGCCGGAGCAGGCCGGGAAACGCCGCGTGGCTGGCCTTCACCTTTTTCATTTCGGCGGCGAACGGGCCGGGCGGCATGTAGCCGCCGATCTTCCCCTCGACTTCCCCACTCGCGTTCAGAAAGAGGATGGTCGGAAAGCCCCGGACGGCGTACTTTTCCGCCGCCGCCTTGCCTTCCTTTTCCGCGTCAAGCTTCACCGGGACAAACTGCCCCGTCAGCTGGACCACCTGGGCGTTCTTGTAGGTGTCGTTATCCAGCCGTTTGCACCACCCTCACCACTCGGTGTAGAAATCCACCATCACGAGCCTGCCGCTCTTTTTCGCCTCGGCCAGGGCCGGGGTGAGCGACTTCGACCAGCGGATCTCGGCGGCGTGGGCCGCGCCGGCGATCCACAGCATACCGGCGACGGCGAGAACGCCGCCGCGCAACCTACTTCTCTGCATCGGTCTGCTCCTTTCCTTCCGCGGAAGTACCGGCATTGTAGGCGGCTATCGCCGCGTTGTCAATGCGCTCGGGTCGGCGTAGAGGACCGTTCCGCCCTCTTGCACGCCACGGACACCTGCGGTACAATGCCGGGTGCTCCGGGCACGGCCGCCCGGGGAACCTTCCCCTTTCCGCTCCGTACTACAGTGGGGAGTGGAAAAATCGGGGTAACGAGCGGCGTCGCGGCCGGCGATAATCACGCTGGGCCGGACGCACAACTCCCGACGCCACCGCCGCCGCCGCCGACGACGCCACCGAACCCGCATCCGAACGAGCAAGGTTGAATATGCCGAAGTCTTTGATCATAGTCGAATCTCCCGCCAAGACCAAAACGCTGAAGGGCTTCCTGGGCCGCGATTTCCAGATCGAGGCCTCGATGGGCCACGTCCGGGACCTGCCGCCTTCCAAGCTGGGCGTGGACGTCGAGCACGATTTCGAGCCGTCGTACGTGGCGATCCCCGACCGCAAGGATGTGCTCCGCAAGCTCGGCGAGGCCGCCAAGGGCGCCGACGTGGTGTACCTCGCGTCCGACCCCGACCGCGAGGGCGAGGCCATCGCCTGGCACATCGCCAGCGCCCTGAAGCTCAAGAACGTCCGCCGCATCCAGTTCAACGAGATCACCAAGACGGCCGTCCAGGAAGCGCTGCGGAACCCGCGCACCATCAACATCGACCGCGTCAACGCCCAGCAGGCGCGCCGCGTGCTGGACCGGCTGGTCGGCTACAAGATCTCGCCGATCCTGTGGAAGAAGGTCAAAAAGAACCTGTCCGCGGGGCGCGTGCAGTCGGTCGCCGTCCGCCTGATCTGCGACCGCGAGCGCGAGATCCTGGCGTTCGTGCCCGTCGAGTACTGGAGCCTGACCGCGACGCTGACGCCGCAGACGCCCAAAAAGCACCCGTTCGACGCCGAGCTGCGCCTGGGCCCGGACGGCAAGAAGATCGAGCTGAAGAACCAGAACGACGCCGACCGGGTGCTGGCGGACCTGAAGGGCGCCGCCTGGCGCATCAAGAAGGTCGTCAAGTCCGAGCGGCAGCGCAAGCCGTACGCGCCGTTCATCACCTCCACGCTCCAGCAGGAGGCGTCGCGCAAGCTCGGCTTCGGCGCCAAGCGCGCCATGCGGACGGCGCAGGACCTGTACGAGGGCATCGACCTGGGCAACGACGGCGGGCAGGTCGGCCTCATCACCTACATGCGTACCGACTCGACCAGCGTCGCCAAGGAGGCGCAGGCCGAGGCGAAGAAGTACATCACGAACCAGTACGGGCCGGAGTACGCGCCGGAACGCTTCAACGAGTACAAGAACCGCGCGAGCGCGCAGGAGGCGCACGAGGCGATCCGCCCGACGTCCGTGTTCCGCGAGCCCGACAGCATCAAGTCGCACCTGTCGCCGGACCAGTACAAGCTGTACCGGCTGATCTGGCTGCGCTTCGTCGCCTCGCAGATGAAGAACGCCATCCTGGACGTGGTCACGGCCGACATCGACGCGAACGGCTATACCTTCCGCGCGACGGGCTCGACGATCAAGTTCGACGGCTTTTTGCGCGTCTACACCGAGGGCAAGGACGACGCCAAGGTCGACGACGAGGAGAAGCCGCCGCTGCCGCCGCTCATGGACGGCCAGAACCTGGACCTGATCAAGCTCCTGCCCAAGCAGCACTTCACCGAGCCGCCGCCCCGCTTCACCGAGGCGACGCTGGTCAAGGCGCTGGAGGAGGAGGGCATCGGGCGCCCGTCCACGTACGCCGCGATCATCTCGACCATCCAGGACCGCGGCTACGTCGAGCTCCAGGAGAAGAAGTTCCGCCCGACCGAACTCGGCTTCATCGTGACCGACCTGCTCGTCAAGCACTTCCCGGAGATCCTGTCCGTCCAGTTCACGTCGGGCATGGAGGGCAAGCTCGACAGCGTCGAGGAGGGCAAGCAGGACTGGGTCGCGCTCATGCGCGATTTCTACGGCCCGTTCGAGGCGACCGTCAAGGCCGCCGACACGGACATGGAGAAGTTCGCCCGCGAGACCGACATGGAGTGCCCGAACTGCGGCAGCAAGCTCGTGGAGAAGTTCGGCCGCTTCGGCAAGTTCCTGTCCTGCTCGAACTACCCGGAGTGCAAGTACATCCACCGCGAGGCGGCCGAGGGCGGCGGCGAAGCGGCCGCGCCGGTCGAGTCCGAGATCACGTGTCCGAACTGCGGGCGAAACCTGGTGGAAAAGATGGGCCGCTTCGGCAAGTTCCTGGCCTGCCCCGGCTACCCGGAGTGCAAGTACATCCATAAGGAACCGGCCAAGACCACCGGCGTGACGTGCCCCGAGTGCAAGCAGGGCGAGATCGTCGAGAAGCGCTCCAAGACCGGCGTGTTCTACGGCTGCAACCGCTATCCGGATTGCAAACTGACGCTGCCCGGCAAGCCGCTGGACCGGCCCTGCCCGAACTGCGGCGGGATGCTCAGCGAGCGCATCTTCAAGGGCCGCTACCTGGGCGTCAAGTGCGCCACCAAGGACTGCGGCTACACCGAAGCCGCGGGCGGCGGCGGCGCCCTCGCCCCCGGCGACGAGAAGCCCGAGGCGCTGGCGGCGTAGCAGACGCCGGCGCTGACCCCTTCATAGACGGCCCGCCTCCCCTTTGGGAGGCGGGCCGCTGTGGTTTTCGGAGGCGAACGGGCCGGCAGTGATGACGCCGCCTCCTGCAGCAGCAGCAGGAGAAGCGTGTCTAGTGGTTGAAACATTACCAGGTCAACGATGTCGTGATCCGGAGATCCACATGCCTCTGCCCGCAGGAACCGTAACCCTTCTATTCACCGACGTGGAAGGCAGCACCCGGCTTTGGGAACAGCACCCCAAGGCCATGCGCGGCGCCCTGGCGCGCCACGACGCGCTCGCCACCTCGATCCTCGCCCGGCACGGGGGGAAGCTGGTCAAGAAGCGCGGCGAGGGGGACAGCCTGTTCGCCGTTTTCCCCCGCGCCACCGACGCCCTGAACGCGGCGTGCGAACTCCAGAAAGCCTTCGTCAGGGAACTCTGGGCTCCCGAAACGCCGCTCCGGGTCCGCATGGCGCTCCACACCGGCGAAACGGAACTGCGCGGCGCCGACTACTACGGCGTCGCCGTCAATCGC
Source organism: uncultured Armatimonadota bacterium (assembly GCA_902805585.1). Classification (GTDB taxonomy): domain Bacteria; phylum Armatimonadota; class Armatimonadia; order Armatimonadales; family Armatimonadaceae; genus CADCTO01. The sequence continues at coordinate 5,661 of CADCTO010000379.1, forward strand.
TGCGCGCGGCTGCGCTCCCTGGCGCGCGGCGGGCAGGTGATCCTGTCTCAGGCGACCGAACAGCTGGTCCGCGACGGTCTGCCCGCCGGGGCGCACCTGGAGCCTCTGGGCGAGGTCCGCCTGCGGGACCTCGAGCGCCCGGAACAGGTCTTCCAGCTGATCCACCCCGACCTCCCGAAGGAGTGCGGCGAGTCGCTGGACGGTGCAGCCCAGGCCAACGGAAACCCTCCGGAGGCCGAGGCGTGGCGGGTCGAACTCTTCGGCGGGCTGCGGCTGCGGCGGGGCGAGCAGGTCTTGACCCGCCTCGAAACCCGCAAGGCGGAGGCGCTGGTCGCTTATCTGGCCTTTTTCCGAACCAGGCCGCACCCGCGCTAGGCGCTGGCCGAACGGCTGTGGCCGGGCGAGGACCCGGAGGCCACTCGCCCCCGGCTGCGCCAGACCCTTGCCATCGCCCGCAAGGCGCTCGAACCGCCCCCGATACCCCCGAGCAGCGTGATCGTCGCCGACCGCGAGGACATTCGCATCGACCCGTGCGCCGTGTCTA
>CADCTO010000380.1 GCA_902805585.1 uncultured Armatimonadota bacterium
CGCCCCGGCGGCGACGGGACCACCGGGGCCCGCACCGCTCACCGGGACGAACCCGGGGGGGCAGTCGGCGCGAGCGGCGGCGAGTGCGGGACCGTTAACAGCGGAGGCCTCGCCGTTCGATCTATTACTTTCGCTGCTGACAGGCACCCCATCCGGCGACACCTCGCCCGGCGGCGTGGGCGTGACCACCCCTGCCTCGGCCGAGGACGATAGCGGCGAAGAGGGTGAGTCGTCCGCTGCGCTTCCCACGGCTGCGATGGAAGACCCGACCTCGGCCCTTGCGTTGCTGAATCTCGTGCCGACGGCGGCGGTACCCGCCTTCGCGCCGCCATCGGCGGAGTCTTTCGCGGCCGCGGCCGGTGTGGAGACGCCGGCCCCCGCTGCGCTCTCGCCCGTCATGTCGGCGGCTTTGCCGCCCGCCGAGGCTCCGCCGGCGGTAACGGCGGGCGGCGTGGCGGCTTTCCCCACGTCCGGTTCGTCCGCCGCCGGTACGGTCGCGGTAGCGCCCATGGTGGCGCGGGCGGCCGTACCGGCGTCCGTCCGACCCCCCGGCCCGACGAACGCACCGCAGATACCCGCGATGGCGGCGGTACTCGCCTCCACGTCCCTGCCGGTGGCGGAGCCTACCACGCCGTTGCCGGCGGTCCAGGACCCGCTGGTGGACGTGGCGGCCGCCACCGCACCTGCAACCTCGATGCCGGTAGACGTGTCGCCGGAAGCCGCTCTGCCGGCCGTGCCGGAAGCGCGCGCGGAGCCGCAGCCGGAGGGTGTCGACGGGGAGACGGCGGCGGCGGAAATACCGCTCCTTCCGGAGACGGATGCCGCCTCCACCGGCGAGACGGCTCCGACCGAACTACGGACCGGCGGCGCCGCCGCCCTGACCGCGTCGAACGCTGCGGAACGGCCCGATCCTGCCGACCGCGTGCTGGAGCCCCTGCGCACGCACCTCAGGGAGATGCCCGCGTCACCGGGGCGGCACGAGGTGACGCTGACCCTCACCCCGGAATCGCTCGGGGAACTGCGCGTGCGGCTGAGCACCGGCCCGGGCGGAGAGGTGCGGGCCGCCATCACGGCCACCACGCCCGAGGCGCAGGCAAGTTTGCTGAACGCGTCGGAGAGCCTGCGTAGCACGCTGGCCGACCGCGGCCTGCGGCTGGACGGCTTCACCGTGACGCTCGACGCCTCCGGGCCCGGGTCCGCCGGGCGCGGCGGCATCCAGCAGCCGGACGCGGCGGGGCAGGCGTCGGGCAGCCAGACGTTCCCGGGGGGCGGCGGGCAGAACCAGAACGGCGCGTTCCGCCCGTCGTACGCCGCCTCCCGGGGCTACCGCGACGAAAACGACGCCGCGGCGCAGGGCATCGCGCCGGCCGGGCTCGTCGGCGGGGGGAGCGTGTCTGCCGCCGCCGCCGGCCATCTCAACCTGTTGGCCTGAAGAAAGGGATGTGAAGAAATGTCGATCGTAACGTCAAGCACCAGCCCGGTCTCGTCGTCGGCCGGGACGCAGGTGGAGCGCACCACGGGGGGCGGTGGCGTGGGCAAGTCGGATTTCCTGCGCCTGCTGACCGAGCAGCTGCGCCACCAGGACCCGCTGAACCCGATGGAGGACAAGGACATGATGGCGCAGCTCGCGCAGTTCTCGGCCCTCGAAGAGACGCAGGCAATGCGCACCTCGCTGGATAAACTCGCGGCCGGCGACCAGATGGCGCAGGGCGCGTCGTTCCTGGGCAAGAGCGTGACCGGGACGACGCCGCCGACCTTCGACGCCTACGGCAGCGCGGTGGCTGGCCAGGCCATAACCGGCGTGGTCACCGGCGCCTCGTTCCGCGACGGTCAGGTCTACCTGAAAGTCGGCACGACCGAGATGCCGATGACCTACGTCACGTCGATCGAAACGGTCCCCTGAGGCACACCGATGGATGAAATCACGCTGCGGCAGATGCAGGCGGTGATGCCGGTCGCGCCCGCGCGCACCACGGGGGGCTCCGCAGGGGTGGGCGGGTCATCGCCGGCGGGGCCGTCGTTCGACGATCTCCTGCGCGAACGCGTCGGCACCACGCAGGCGCCGCTGAAGTTCTCGGCGCACGCGCAGACGCGCCTCCAGTCCCGCAACATCACCTTCGGGCCGGACGAAGCGGCGCGGCTGGAGGCCGCGGTCGGCCGGGCGCAGGCCAAGGGGTCGCGCGATTCTCTGGTCCTGCTGGACGGCGTCGCGCTCGTCGTCTCGGTGAAGAACCGGACGGTCATCACGGCGGTGGACGCCGCGTCGCTCAAGGACAACGTGTTCACGAACATCGACTCGGCGGTGATCGGCTGATCGGCGCCCTCGGCCGCCTCGTTTACCGGGGCGGAGGGGCCGACAGGTAAGAAAACCTCCGCCGATTACCGACAATCTCACCGGGCAGGACCTGGCTTGCGTCCGCAGGCAAGGATGCCCTCGCTGCGGTCCCCGAACTACCGAGGGGACGGGAAGGGTTACACAACCGATGGTTCAGGCAATGTATTCGGCGGTCTCGGGCGTCGCGGCGCACCAGACCCGGCTCGACGTGATCGGCAACAACATCGCCAACGTCAACACGGTCGCCTACAAGGCGGGCCGGGCGACATTCTACGATCAGCTGTCGCAGACCATCCAGGGGGCGAGCCGCCCGACGGGCGGACTGGGCGGCACCAACCCGATGCAGGTCGGTCTCGGCGTGCGGATCGGCTCGATCACCACGCAGCAGACGCAGGGGGCCCTCCAGCAGACCGGGCGCCCGTCGGATCTGGCCATCCAGGGCAACGGCTTCTTCATGGTCGGGAACGGCGACGCGACCTTTTACTCCCGCGACGGCGGCTTCACGCTGGACGCCGACGGGAACCTGGTCAGCGCCACCACCGGCATGAAGCTGCTGGGCTGGCAGGCGTCGGCCGACGGCTCCGTCGATACGTCCGGCCCGGTGACGCCTGCTTCGTCCATTCGCGTGCCCATCGCGACCCTTACCTCGGTCCGCCAGACCTCGACCGTCGACTTCGCCGGCAACCTGGACGCGCGCGTGGCCCCGGGCAGTGGCGCCATCTACGAGCGGACCGGGCAGGTCTTCGACTCGCTGGGCAACCCGCACGAGATCGCGTTCCGCTTCGAGCGTATCGCGCCGCAGGGCGCCGACGGCGCCACCTGGCAGTTCACCACGTCGATCGACGGCGGGGCGCCCTCGACCGCGGGCGGCCCGAACAGCGGGACGATCTCGTTTGACTCCGCCGGCAAGGTCACGGGCTGGACCGGCACGGTCGACCTCGCACCCGCCGGGGCCGCGCCCTTCACGATCACGCCGAGCTTCAAAGACATCAGCCAGCTTTCGGGGGAGTACACGGCGAACGCGGTCGGGCAGGACGGCTTCCCGTTCGGCACGCTCCAGTCGTATTCCATCGGCGAGGACGGCCTCGTCACCGGCATCTTCTCCAACGGGCTGAACCGCAGCCTGGGGTCCATCGCCATCAGCCAGTTCGCCAACCCGGCCGGCCTGGACAAGCTGGGCACGAACCTGTACCGGCCCACGCCCAACTCGGGGGCCGCCCAGGTGACCCCGCCGGGCGTGGCGGGCGCCGGCCGCGTGTCGGGGGGGTTCCTGGAGCAGTCCAACGTCAACCTGGCCGAGGAGTTCTCGAGCATGATCCTGACACAGCGCGGCTTCCAGGCCAACACGCGGATCGTGACCGCCTCCGACGAGATCCTGCAGGACCTGATCCAGATGAAGCGCTAAGGCGCAGGGATGAGGGATGAGGGGCGAGGGATGAGAAGGGAGACTTCTCTGACCCTCATCCCTCGCCCCTCATCCCTCATCCCTCACACCATGATACAAATCACGCGGCTGGGCGGGCAGGAAGTCTGGGTGAACGCCGACCTCATCGAGTTCGTCGAGACCACGCCGGACACCATCATCACGCTGACCACGGGCAAAAAGGTCCTCGTGCGCGAAAGCGCGGACGAGGTGACCGGCCGCGTCCTGGCGTTCCGGCGCGCGGCCGGCGCGCGGCCTTTTGCGGCGGGCAGGCACGCTCTCGCGCCGGGCACGGCCGAATCTTTGGGGCCGGGAGAGCCGTAAGCCATGGACCGTTCCACGCTGATCGGTCTTCTTGTCGGCTGGGGGGCGCTCACCGGGGCCGTCATCTGGGAGGGCGGCCCCGGCGCGCTGCGAGCCTTCTGGAACGGACCCGCGTTCCTGCTCGTCGCCGGCGGCACGCTCGGGGCGACGATCCTTTCGTTCCCTATCGAGCGCATCCGGCAGCTCCGCGCCGTCGTCCGCAAGGCGTTCGTGGCCGAGGACGTGGACACGGGCCGCATCGTCCGCACCCTGGTCGGCTTCGCCGACCGGGCGCGCCGGGACGGCCTGCTGTCGCTCGAAGAGGACATGCGCCGCGAGCCGGACCCGTTCCTCAAGAAAGGCATCCGCCTGGCCATCGACGGGACCGACCCCGAGATCGTGCGCGACATCCTGGAGACCGAGCTGGCCCAGCTCGAAGCGCGCCACCGCGAGGGCGCGAACCTGCTCCTCTCGATGGGGGGCTTCGCGCCCACACTGGGCGTGATCGGAACCGTCGCCGGGCTGGTCTTCATGCTTTTGGAGATGAGCGACCAGGAAAGCATGGGGCGGAAGATCTCCGGCGCCTTTATCGCGACCCTGTACGGCGTGTCGTTCGCCAACCTGCTGTTTCTGCCGCTGGGCAGCAAGCTGAAGCGGCGCTCCGAGGCCGAGGTGCTGCGCCGCGAGATGATGATCGAGGGCATCCTGGCGGTGCAGTCCGGCGACAACCCGCGCCTCGTGGAGCAGAAGCTGACCGCCTTCCTGCCGCCTTCCGAGCGTCCGTCCGCCCGCCAGGCCCCGAAGTAGGGATACGGTCCCTCCTCATCTCTCTCCCGGACCCCTCGCCCTTTCCCCTACAAATACGGTGCGGTTTCGTCCCGGGTCTGCCGATAAAAAAGCGGGGCCTCCCGGCCGATGCTACCGGGAGCCGCGCGGGCAGGGGACACCGAACGACATGGCGCGGCGAAAACAGCACGAGGCGGTCCACGAGAACCACGAACGCTGGCTTCTGACGTACGCCGACATGATCACGCTGCTCGTCGCGTTCTTCATCATGCTCTACAGCATCTCGAACATCGAGCAGAAGAAGCTGGACCGATTGAAGACCGGCGTGCGGTCGTCGCTGGGGATCCTTCCGGGCGGGCGCTCGCTCCTGGACGCGTCGGAGACGCCGCCCCGGCCGACGCCGGCCGAAAAGATCTACCGGCGGGTGGAGCGGTTCGTACAACAGGAGGGGCTCCAGTCGCAGGTGAGCGTGCGCACGGACCCCGACGGCGCCGTGATCCGGCTGGAAAGCGGCGGGATGTTGTTCGACACCGGCACCGCCGATCTGAAGCAGCCGACACGCGACATACTCGAGGCCATCTTCCGGGCGATCGCGCCGGAAGTGAAGGACAGGACGATCCGCAAGATCCGGGTCGAAGGGCACACCGACAACGTCCCGATCCGGACCGGGCGGTTTCCGTCCAACTGGCAGCTCTCGACGGCGCGGGCGACCAACGTCGTACAGTACCTGGCGGAGCGGCATCCGCTGCTCACGCCGCACCTGGAAGCGGCGGGCTGCGCCAACATGCGCCCCGTCGTGCCGAACACCAGTCCGGAAGCGCGGGCGAAGAACCGGCGGATCGAGATCCGCGTGCTCCAGCGCACCGATTAGCGAGGAAAAGGATGTCCGAGGCGAAAGTGGCTGCCGACAACAAACAGAAGAAGCCGCCGCTCCTACCCGTCATCGCGGCGGCGCTGGTCGTGGTCGGGGCGGCCACGTTCTTTTTCGGGCAGCAGGTCGGGGCCGGCTCGAAAGCGCCGAAAAAGGGGCAGCCCGGATACCGGCTCAAGCTCGAAGAGATGGTGGTCAACCTTCGGGATCGTGACCAGTTCATCAAGGTGACGCCTGAAGTCGAATTCAAGAAGCAAGGCCGCGGCGAGGAGGCGACCCGCGCGTTCGAGCCCTTCGTCAGCCGGGTGGAAGGTGCCGTCACGCTCGTGTTCCGGGGGACGCCCGTCGAGCGCCTGAACACCGAGGCAGGAATCCGGCAGGTCGAACGCCAAATGATCCGCCAGATCAACCACTTCGTCGAAGAGCCGGAAGGCAAGGTGAAGGGCGTGGTCATCGGGAAGTTCGCCACCCAG